>JBKHFK010000008.1:0-17583 GCA_046540295.1 Halanaerobium sp. | reverse complement strand
AGGTATATTAAAACTGCTGCAGCGGCAATCAAAGATATTGTGAGAAATGAAGATGTTGTTGCCAGAATAGGTGGAGATGAATTTGCGGTTATCCTGCCTGAAACTGATTATTCTGCAGCTGAGGAAGTTGTGGAAAGGATTTTAAAGAGAATAGAAGAAGGAAATAAGATTGAGGAGTTACCGGTACCTTTAACTATTGCTCTGGGCTTTGAAACAACAGATTGCAGTAATCAGAATCACAGCATTAAAAATATTAGAAAATGTTACAATAAGGCTGACCAGAAAATGTATGAACAGAAATTTGCAGGTAGATGTTAAGAATTAATTTTAAATCTATTGAATGATAAGTTGTATAAATCAATAATCTTGACTTTTTCACACTAATAATATAGCCTAAAAAGCACGGAAGGTTTTACAGGGTCAAAAGTGTTAATACCCAAAAAGATCAAACACTTTTCAAATTTTCAGACTGGAAATTTAACTTAAATAACTCTAAATATTTTCTAAAAAAGGTCTTTTTTATTGTCGTCAAGACAGCTTACTTAGCAACTAAAACAGCTCACAAGGGCTGTCAGATCAATCATTGCGAATTTTTATCAAAAAACCCTTGACGATAATCAGAGTAGCTGTTATAATAATAATCGTCGTCTGAAACAATCAATCGTTCACTAGCTGGTTTTTCACGGTCTTAACCCCAAAAAAAAGGGTTTAAGAAAGGGAGAGATTCCCTATATAACAATAATCTTAATATGCGCCCGTAGCTCAACTGGATAGAGCGTCTGACTACGGATCAGAAGGCTAGGGGTTCGACTCCTCTCGGGTGCGCCATTTTAAATAAGATAGCAAAACTAAACTCCCGGTTGTTTTGGGGAGATTTTTATATTTATAAACTATTTTTAGTTAATTTAATTAACAAATTCCCTTTTTGATTATATAATTAAGTTAGTAATTACTAATTATTATTAAGAGGGGATTGTTAGTTATGGGTCTAAAAAATATTATCCAGAAATCAGAAGGGAAAGTTTTTTATCTGACTATTATTCTGCTGTTTGTTTTTTTGCTTGCTGCAGTATTAATGTTTTTTGAGTTCAATTTCTTTTCTAATTTCTTAAATCCTTCGAATGAAATTTCAAATGAAGAAAACGGCGAGATTGAAAATTTGGCAGAAATAGAAAAAGAAGAGAGTCAATTAGAAAAACTGATATATAACAGGCAGTCAGTGAGAAATTTTCAAAATCAACCAGTTTCTATTGATAATATTTCTAAAATACTCTGGTCAACTACTGGCATTACTGTTGATGGTACAAGTGGGCCAACCAGAGCCGCACCTTCTGCTGGGGCAACTAATCCGCTGGAAATATTTTTGTCGGCTCATGATATTGAAGATCTAGAGTCGGGTATCTATCATTATCGTCCTGAAAAAGATCAGTTAATTAAAAAAGTTGATAGAAATCAGTCAGAATTACTGGCGGAAGCTGCTTTAAATCAGGAGGCTGTCGGTAACGCTGCAGCAGTTGTAATTATAACCGCTGATTATAGTAGAACTACAGAACGTTATGGAGATCGGGGACAAAAATATGTCCATTTTGAAGCGGGGCATGCAGCTCAAAATGTAAATTTAATGGCTGAGAATCTTGATCTGGGATCTGTAACTATTGGCGCTTTTGAAGATGAAGAAATTACTTCTCTGCTTGGAGAAGTTGATTATCAACCGTTACTTCTTATACCGGTTGCTGTACCATAATAATTATTTGAAAAAGGTCTTGCAAAAGCTAAAAGCAGCTGTTATAATAGTTAATGTTGCAAGTTAAAATATTGCATTATCCAGGAGTTATTCTATGGAAGCTGATATAAAATATATGAAGATGGCCCTGGCAGAAGCCAGGAAGGCTTATCAAAGAGCTGAAGTTCCAATCGGTGCAGTTGTTGTCTGCGATGATCAGGTTGTTGGCCGTGGGTTTAATCTCCGGGAGCAAACTCAGGACCCGACTTCTCATGCCGAAATGATTGCTCTGAGAGAAGCTGCCGCAAATGAGGCTAGCTGGCGTCTGGAAAATTGCCAGCTTTATGTGACTTTAGAACCCTGCCCGATGTGTGCAGGAGCAATTTTGCAGTCGCGGATTAAGCGTCTTGTTTACGGAGCCAGTGATCCCAAGGCGGGAGCTGTTGAGAGCCTCTACCAACTTTTAACCGATGAACGTTTTAATCATCAGGTAGAAGTTAAAGCAGGGGTTATGCAAAAAGAATCAGCTCAGCTTTTAAAAGATTTTTTCCGTGAGTTAAGACAACGGAAGGATGGGTGAGTCTGGCTGAAACCGCTCGACTCGAAATCGAGTAGACAGTTCTGCTGTCTCGAGGGTTCAAATCCCTCTCCTTCCGCCATTAGATTTATCAGCCATAGAATTATATATAAATTTTCAAAGTAGAGACTTAGAATTGGAGTAATCGGGTTAAGTTTTTATCCAACTACCAAGCTCCAAATTCTAACAAGGAGAGGTGTCCGAGTCTGGCTTAAGGGGCCCGCCTGGAAAGCGGGTGTAGGCTCAAACCTACCGAGGGTTCGAATCCCTCCCTCTCCGCCATTAAAATTTTATAAATTTTTGTTAAGATTTGGCCGCACTAGATGGGGTGGTAGCGGTACCCTGTAACCTGCAAACCGCTATAGCAGGATTGAAGCCGTGGCTGAGGATTTTTTCTTTCAGGGTCTGGCCCTGATAAGTAGTGTTGACAATTGGGTCTCGCGCAATGAAGTCTTGTGAACCCCGTCAGGTCCGGGAGGAAGCAGCGGTAAACAAGTCGCTTCATGTGCCGCGAGGGTGCCTGGTTCGAGCCAACTGTCAGGGTAACGCCTGGGGGAAGATCTTCGAAGCTCGGTGTGCGGCCACTTTTTTAAAACAC
This sequence comes from Halanaerobium sp., assembly GCA_046540295.1. Lineage (GTDB taxonomy): Bacteria > Bacillota > Halanaerobiia > Halanaerobiales > Halanaerobiaceae > Halanaerobium. Next base: position 14,685 of record JBKHFK010000008.1, on the reverse strand, counting down.
CCGGAATAGGGTGTTTTTGTTATATAATACTATTTTTGAGGTGAAAAAAATGTCCTTTCTCTCTCTTTATCGAAAATACAGGCCAGAAAATTTCAATGACCTGATCGGTCAGGACCAGGTCAAAATAACTTTAAAAAATGCTCTAAAAAATGACAGAGTAGCTCATGCCTATCTTTTTGCCGGTCCCCGGGGTACAGGGAAAACTTCTACAGCAAAGGTTTTTGCTAAATCACTTAACTGTGCCAATCCTTCTCCCGATTTTGAACCATGTGGAGAATGTAATTCCTGTCAGCGAATTGAAAAGGGTAATTCACTTGATGTAATTGAAATTGATGCTGCCTCCAATCGCGGCATTGATGAGATTAGAGAATTGAGAGAAAAGGTTAAATTTTATCCCGGTGAAGGCCAGTATAAGGTGTATATTATTGATGAGGTACACATGCTGACTAAAGGAGCCTTTAATGCACTTTTAAAAACTCTAGAAGAACCACCTGAGAGTGTTGTCTTTATTCTGGCAACTACTGAACCTCACGAAGTAATTACAACTATTATGTCCCGCTGTCAGCGTTTTGATTTCACTTTATTGACCTTAAGCAATTTAAAAAAACGGTTAAAATATATAGCAGAAGCTGAAGGTTATGAGATTGAGAAGGAAGCGCTCGATATTTTAGCCCGCAGTGCTCGTGGAGGAATGAGGGATGCAATTAGCCTTTTAGATCAGGCCATTTCCTTTAGTGACGGCAGGCTCAGTGTTGAACAGATTTCGAGAATGCTGGGGAGAATTGATAAATCAGATTTAAAAGACTTTTTACTTTATTTAAGCAGGGAAGAAAGCCAGCCGGCTTTAGAATTATTAAATAAACAGCTGGAATCAGGTCTGGGTATTGAGCGCTTCAGTGATGAACTGATAGAATACTGCCGCGAATTACTCCTTATTAAAGAGTGTGGTATTGATTCGGGCATTTTAGAATATTCCCGCAGTTATTTAGAAGAAATTGCTTCTGTAGCTGCCAATTTAAGTACTAAAAAAATAACTCGAATTATTGATGAATTTGCTTCTTTAAAACAAAAGCTGCGTTCAAGTGCCAGACCCCGTTTACAATTGGAGATAAGTGTTATAAAATTAAGTAGTAGGGGAAGCAGTGGTAGTTCTCTTGAGGCAAGATTATCAGAACTTGAATTTAAATTAGATAGTATTTTAAAGAGCAGTGATTCTTCCGGTGTTGATTCTTCTGACTTTAAAAAGAAAATTAATGCTCAAAAATCTTCTGACGGGACTAATGCGGAGGCTAAAAAGCAGAGCTCAGTCCAGAGTCAGGCAGATTCAGCTGAAACTGCAGATGAAAATTTAAAAATTAAAAAAGAAAAATCAGAGCAGGAAAAAGCCGAGCCAAAAGAAATTTCTGCCGAGCAGTCTCCTCAAAAGGAGAGTGTTCAGCAGTCAGATACAGCAGGTGGAGATCTCAGCCTGGAAATGGTTAAAGAAAACTGGGCCCGGGTTTTAAATGAAACCCGCCAGCTGGATATTTCCGTCCAGGCGCTCTTAAGAGAGGGTGCTCCGGCTGCAGTTGATGGGAAAACAATAATTATTGCTTTTCCTGAGTCAAAAAAATTTCACTATAAAGGAGCTGCTTCCAATAAAGATCTGGTTGCCAGAGTAATCAGGAATGTACTAAATGAGGCTGTAGAAATAGAATTTAAGCTTGGTTCTAAAAAAAAACTAGCTGACCAGGTCAAAGCCTCTCAAAAAAATTCCGAAGCTAGTAACGATCTAAAAGTGGATATTGATCTGGTTGAAGATCATAGGGCAGATTCAGCTCAGTCGGACAATAATGACCTGGATTCAGAGACTGCAGCAGAAGAAATCGAAAAATCTTCAAAAAAGCTTGAACAGAATTTTAAAAAAGATAATTTGCAGACTGAAGAACCTGCTTCTCAGACGGCTGAAGCCGCTGAGCAGGCCGGTGATTTGGATATAGAAAGTTTGGCCAGAATTTTTTCTGGTGAGATTATAGAAGTGGACCAATCAATTTTAGAAAATAGAGGAGGAAATTAAAATGAATATGCAAAAAATGATGAAACAGGCACAGAAGATGCAGGCGAAGATGGCAAAAATGCAGGAAGAACTGGAAGAAAAGACACTTGAGGCAACTGCTGGTGGTGGAGCTGTTAAGGTAGTGGTTAATGGTAAACAGGAAGTTGTTGACCTTCAGATTGATCCTGAAGTAGTTGATCCTGAAGATGTAGAAATGCTGGAAGATTTAGTACTGGCAGCTGTCAATCAGGGTATGCGCGAAGTTCAGGAAATGGTAAATGATGAAATGGGCAAAGTGACTGGTGGTATGAATCTACCAGGGATGCCCTAATGAATCCATATCCTAAACCTATGGGGAAATTGATCGGCGAGCTCAGTAAACTGCCCGGTATCGGGCCTAAAACTGCTCGCCGTCTTTCTTTTTATATACTTGGACAGCCGAAAAACGATGTAAAAAACCTCTCAGAAGCCCTGATTGAGGCCCGCGAAAAAATAAATTACTGTTCTAACTGTAATCACCTGACTGAGGGAGAAACCTGTACTTTCTGTCAGTCTGAAGATCGGGATCGAACTTCAATCTGTGTGGTCGAAAGTCCGCGCGATGTGGTGGCAATGGAAAAGACCGGTGAATATAATGGACTTTACCATGTGCTGCATGGAGCTATCTCACCGATGGATGGAATTGGCCCTGATGAAATAAAAATCAAAAATCTGCTGCCCCGCCTGGAACAGGACCGGGTAGAAGAGATTATTGTGGCCACTGATCCCAATGCTGAAGGTGATGCAACTGCGATGTATCTGGCTAAATTAATCAAACCACTGGGAGTTAAGGTGACCAGAATTGCCCATGGCATCCCGGTCGGAGGAGATTTAGAATATGCAGATGAGGTAACTTTGTCTAAAGCCCTGGAGGGAAGAAGAGAGTTGTAAGTACAAGTGCCGTGTACCACCCGATTTATGTATGATTGTGTCGAATGGTGACCATAAATATAATTGATTTAAAGCATAAAATTTTGAGAGGCCCTTTTTGAGGGCCTTTTTTTTAATTGGGTGTTTTTTCAGCAGAAATTTCGACATAAATCGGGTGGTACACGGTACCTGCACGTTTTATTCCCTTGACATTCCCCTCTGGCTTTGTTAAAATACTTAAAATATTAGATTGCTAAAAAGCTAAATTATTATCCATTTATCTCAATTTATTACATATTTATGAGAGTTGTATTGGCTGCTCTCTGGCTTAAGTTTAAGTATTAATTTTTTAAAAAATCAAGGAGGTTGGTTATGGAAAAAATAATTAAAGAAGGCTTGACTTTTGATGATGTTCTGCTGGTGCCGGCAGAATCAAATGTAGTTCCCAAAGAAGTAAGTACAAGATCTAAACTGACTGATGAGATTTATCTGAATACCCCCATTATTTCAGCCGGGATGGACACTGTAACTGAAGGTGATATGGCAATTGCAATGGCCAGAGAGGGTGGACTTGGTGTTATTCATAAAAATATGCCGATTAAAGTTCAGGCAGCTGAGGTAGACCGGGTAAAGCGTTCTGAAAGTGGAGTAATTGTTGATCCTTTTTTCTTAACTCCAGATGCTCTAATTGAAGAGGCGGAAGCCCTGATGTCTAAGTATCATATTTCGGGTGTACCGATTGTTGATCAAAATGAAAAACTGCTCGGTATTTTAACAAACAGAGACCTGCGCTTTGTAGAAGATTATAACCGACCTGTTTCTGAAGTTATGACAGATGAGGAACTGGTTACCGCCCCTGTTGGAACTGATTTAGAGGGAGCAAAGGAACAGCTAAGAAAGCATAAAATAGAAAAGCTGCCGATAGTTGATGATGAGGGAATTTTGAGAGGTTTAATTACTATTAAGGATATAGAAAAAGCAAAACAGTATCCAATGGCTTCTAAAGATCAGCAGGGTAGACTGCTGGCTGCTGCAGCTGTTGGAACCGGTAGTGATACAGATGAGCGGGCTGCTGCTTTAGTTAAGGCAGGGGTTGACCTGCTGGTTATTGATACAGCTCACGGACATTCACAAAATGTAATTAAGGTAGTTAAAAAGATAAAGAATAAATATCCTGATTTACCGGTAGTAGCAGGTAATGTTGCAACTGCTGAGGCAGCTGAGGCTTTAATTAAAGCCGGTGCAGATGTGATTAAGGTAGGAATTGGACCGGGATCAATCTGTACGACCAGAGTTGTTGCCGGTGTCGGAGTACCGCAGATTACAGCAATTAATGATGCTGCTCAGGTAGCCAAAAAATATGGAAAAACAGTTATTGCAGATGGTGGGATTAAATATTCTGGTGATATTGTTAAAGCTATTTCTGCTGGAGCTAATACGGTGATGATTGGAAGTCTGCTCGCCGGTACAGAAGAAAGTCCGGGAGAACTTGAGATTTATAAAGGTAGAAGTTATAAAGTATATCGCGGAATGGGTTCAGTTGGTGCCATGAAAAAGGGAAGTAAAGACCGCTACTTTCAGGAAGATGAAACTGAAACTGAAAAGTTTGTGCCTGAGGGAATTGAAGGAAGAGTTCCCTACAAAGGTACATTAGGAGAAACAATTTATCAGCTGCTTGGTGGTTTGAAATCAGGTATGGGGTATTGTGGTACCCCGGATATTGATTCTTTGATTAAAGACTCAAAGATGATCAGAATTTCGGCGGCCGGTCTCCGCGAAAGCCATCCACATGATGTAAAAGTTACTAAAGAAGCTCCTAACTACAGTGTTGATTAATTATTATAATTTAAAAGTTTGAAGATAGATTATGCTCTCTGTTCTTTTTGGCAGAGAGTTTTTTTCTTCGCAGAATTTGTGAGCAAAAGATTTGAGTCTGCTTGCTTTGTTGCTAGTTTAACAGAAATAAACTTGGATAAGTATTAAGATTATATCTGTAAGTTAAAAGTTAAGTAAAAGGCTGTATCTTTAATTAAAATGAATTTAATTCTGTTAGAAAACTATAATCTAAAAATTATAATCCTATAAAAGCTTATAACAGGGGGAATTTTAAATGAACGAGAAAAATAGACAGGAAGAGAATTTAATTATTATTGGTGGTGGACCGGGAGGTCTTTCAGCTTCAATTTATGCTGCGCGTAATGGAGTTGCACCACTGGTTTTAAATGGTCCTGAACCAGGTGGACAGATAACAACAACTTCAGAACTTGAAAATTATCCTGGATTTCCAGATCCAATTGGCGGTTTTGAGCTGACACAGAAAATGACAGAGCAGGCAGAAAACTTTGGTGTGCGCCTGGAATATGAAAGTGCAGAAGAAGTTGATTTTTCAGGAGATAAATTTACTGTCAAAACAGAAGTCAGAGAATATATTGCGGATTCAATTATTATAGCAACCGGTGCTGAACCTAAAACCTTAGGTCTTGAAAAAGAAGATAGTCTGCGTGGTAATGGAGTCTCCTACTGTGCAACCTGTGATGCCGCTTTTTTTAGAAATAAAGAAGTAGCGATTGTAGGTGGTGGAGACACTGCTTTATGGGAATCAACCTTCCTGGCTAAATTTGCTGCTAAGGTTTATATCCTGCACCGCCGTGATAAATTTAGAGGTGCTAAGATACTTGGAGATAGAGTTAAAGCTAAAGAAAATATAGAAATACTCTGGGATACAGAGGTTAAGAGTATCAAAGGAGAAAACAAATTAGCAGGTATCCATATTTTCAATAACAAGACAGGGGAAGAAAGAGATCTTGATGTCGATGGATTATTTGTTGCCATCGGACACCAACCTCGCACAGAATGTCTTAATGGTCAGATTGAACTGGATGATTACGGTTATATTGTCACAGATAAGAAACAGCATACTAATGTGCCGGGAGTTTTTGCCTGTGGTGATGTTCAGGATCCAGATTACCGACAGGTAGTTATTGCAGCAGGCTCCGGTGCTAAAGCGGCAATCGAGGCTTCAGAATATATTGAAGAAAAAGAAGATGCTTTTCCTGCCAGAGAAGTTAAGATGAAAAATGATTCAGCTGAAACAGAAAAAAGTAAATCAGAAGAAAAGGAAGAAGGAAGTTTAAGTTTAAGCTTAAGTCTTGATTAAATTAAAAATAATATTAACTAAATTAGAGCCGACAGGCATCCTTAAAAGTTTAAGGTTGTCAGGTCGGTTTTTTCTTTGTCAGCTTATTTAAAAAGTGTCATAAAATAATCTTATAGAATCCAGAGCTTAATTGCATTAGACGGGCTATTATTATATAATTATTATATAAATAAGATTCTTTTAACAAAGTTTAGAGAGGGGCTGGCAGTTTTGGCAGAAGGTTTTTTTATTACATTTGAGGGTATTGAGGGTTCAGGTAAGACAACACAGATAAACCTGCTTGCTGATTATTTGCAGCAGAAAGGTTTTGAGGTGGTAGTCAGCAGAGAGCCCGGTGGTACAGATCTGGGTGAGAAAATCAGGCAGCTGCTTTTAGATACTCAGTATGATTCGATGGACTACAGAACAGAAATTCTCCTCTATGCTGCCGATAGAGCTCAGCACGTTAAGGAAATTATAAAACCTGCTTTAAAGCAGGGGAAAATTGTTATTTCAGATAGATTTGCAGATTCTAATCTTGCCTATCAGGCTGCCGGACGGGGTCTTGATTATGAGCTGGTATATCAGATTAATGACTGGGTAATTGATTCTACCTGGCCTGATCTGACTCTGCTTTTAGATATTGATATTAAAGAAGGTTTAAAAAGAGCCCGGGCTTTAAGCCTTGATGAAGCAGGAGACAGGCTGGAAAGAGAAGTTGATGATTTTCATCAGCGGGTCAGAGATGCTTATCTTAAAATGGCAGAAGCCGAGAGATTTGCCCTGGTAGATGCGGGCGGAACTAAAGAAGAAGTCCAGAAAGAAATAAAACAAATTATCGCCAGGAGGTTATTCTAATGGAAAAAAGAGCAGAAACAGGTAAAACAGTTAAAATGGTTATTGCTGTAGTCCATGATCATGATGCAGCAGATCTGCTGGAGGCACTGACAACTGCTGGTTTTCAGGCTACAAAAATGGCTTCTACAGGTGGATTTTTAAGAGAGGGTAATACCACTTTTATGATTGGCTCTGATGAGGAGCATGTAGAAGAAGTTTTGGACATTATAAGAGAAAATTGTGAGGCGAGGAAAAAAACTGTGGCCCCAATGTCACCCGTCGCTAATTCATTAGAAGGATATTATTCCTTTCCAATGGAAATTAAAATTGGGGGCGCAACAGTATTTATTATTGATGTGGAACAATTTATTAAAATGTAGATTTTTAAACTGCAGTTTCTGCAGCCTATTTTCAAATTATATTTGGTTTTTTAATTGTTAAGCAGTTTTGAATAGTTATTAAAAGCTTAAAGGAGTTTTTAGATGAGTTTTAACTCAGTTATTGGACAGAGTGAGGCAGTAGAAATACTGCAGGATGAAATTAAAAAAGAAAGAATCAGCCATGCCTATCTTTTTTCAGCAAAAGAAGGCAGTGGTAAGTCAAAGCTGGCTTTTGAATTTGCAAAGGCCAGTTTTTGTAAGGAAGTTGAAGCCGACAGCTGCGGCAGCTGTCTTAACTGCCGCAAAATGGATCATCAGAATCATCCAGATTTTAAGGTGATTTCTGTACTGGAAGGGAAAAGCGCAATTTCTATTACTCAGATTCGGGATTTAAAAAAAGAAATTGCTTATAAGCCTTATGACAGTGATCATAAAATTTATATTATAGAAGAAGCAGGGAAAATGACAAAGGAGGCGGCAAATTCACTTTTAAAAACTTTAGAAGAACCACCTTCCTTTGCTACCATAATTCTGCTGGCTGAAGACAGTGGGAAATTACTGCCGACAATTGTTTCCCGCTGCCAGGAGATTAAACTGCGCAATGTAGATCAAAATAAGATAAAAAAACTGCTGCTCGATAAAGGCCTCAGTGAAGAACAGGCCGAGATTATCAGTTTAACAGCAGCCGGCAGTCCGGGCAGAGCCCTGGAAATCATAGAAATTGAAGATTATTTTAAACAGCGAAAGCAAATTTACGATTTTTTAAAAGATATAAAAAGCAAAAATACAATGGAAATTTTTAAGATTACAGAAAAAATAACCGAACTGCTTAAAGCTGATTTTCCCTGTTTTAATTTGCTATCAGACTGGTATCGCGATATAATGATGATTAAACAGGATTATCTGGAAGCAGTGATTAATAAAGACTATTTTGAGGATTTAAAAGAGCTTGCTGCAGAGCTGAGCCTGCAGAGTATAATCAGTGACCTGGAATTAATTGCTCAGAGTGAAGAATATATTGAACGCAATGTGCGGGAAGAACTTAGTCTGGAAGTCTTATTTTTCAAACTGCGCCAGCCTGATCAAGAATAGATAAATGAGGTGTGTATTTTAATGAAGACGGTAGTTGGAGTAAGTTTTAAAAAAGCCGGAAAAATCTATTATTTTGATCCTGGTGATTTAGAGATAAAAACCGGAGATTATGTAATAGTAGAGACTGCCCGGGGTATAGAATATGCCGAAGTAGTTGTTGGGAAAAAAGAAGTATCAGATGACGAAATAGTTGCCCCCCTAAAGGATGTTATTAGAAAGGCAACTTTAAAAGATAGAGATAAACATGAGAAGAATTTAGAACTGGAAAAAGAAGCTTTTGATATCTGTCTAAAAAAAATTGACAAACACGGTCTGCCGATGAAATTGATAGATGTAGAATATACCTTTGACCACAATAAGATTATATTTTATTTTACAGCAGATGGCAGGGTTGACTTTAGAGAACTGGTTAAGGATCTGGCATCTGTTTTTAAAACCAGAATCGAACTGCGCCAGATCGGAGTCCGGGATGAGGCCAAAATGATTGGGGGTCTGGGTCCCTGTGGACTGCCGGTCTGCTGTGCGACTTTTTTACGTGATTTTCAGCCGATATCAATTAAAATGGCAAAAAAGCAGGATTTATCACTCAATCCTTCCAAAATATCAGGTCTCTGTGGACGTTTAATGTGCTGTCTGAAGTATGAAACTCAATCATATAAGAGTCTCAAAAAATTGATGCCCAATGTGGGCGAAAAAATTGAGCTCGAAATGGGTAAGGGAAAAGTTGTAGACCGCAATCTGGTTAAACACACTGTGGAAGTTGATATTGGAACAGAAGAAAATATTGAGGTAAATGTAGACGATCTGGATGAATACGATTTAAATTAAAGGGAAAGGAAGGAAATTTAATGGATCAGGAAATATTGAGCAGCCTTGCCCATTTTCAGGAACAAATAGAGGCACTTTCCCTCCGTTTTCATAAACTTAAAGATATTACCTACAAATTGTATCAGGAAAATGAGGAACTGCAGCGGGAAAATGAAGAACTACGCTCTCTTCTCTTTAAAGATCAGGAGGAGGCAGAAGAAGCTGTGGTGGAAAAGGAAGGTTACAGTAATCTGATTCATATTTATGATGAAGGTTATCATGTCTGTCCTTTAAGTTTTGGAGAAAAAAGAAAAGGAGACTGCCTTTTTTGTTTAAATCTGCTGGAAAATCAGGGTAAGGAGAAGTAATAAATGGAAGAGATTCATTATTTAATCAAAGATGAGCTCAAAATAATACAGGATGATCGATTTTTTAAATTTGGGACTGATTCTGTACTTTTAGCAAATTTTGTGAAACTCCGTTGTGGAGATAAAGTGATTGATCTGGGTACAGGCAGTGGTGTGATTCCACTGCTTTTAGCATATAAAAATCAGGGTGTAGAAGTTACAGGAGTAGAAATTCAGCCTGAGGCAGCTGAGCTGGCTGAGCGAAATGTAGAATATAATCAGCTTCAAAATCAGATTGAAATTATTAATGCCGACCTCTGTCAGCTTGACCTGCAACTGGAGGCCGGATCATTTGATGCAGTAGTCTCCAATCCACCCTATCTGCCGGTTGAGGGCGGAAAAATGAAAGACAATGATTTTGTGGCAGCTGCCAGACATGAGATCCACGCAGAACTGGAAGATGTTGTGGCTGAGGCTGCCCGGCTTTTAAAATATGGCGGCCATTTTTTTCTGGTTCACCGGGCAGAGAGGATGACAGAAGTAATAGAGGCTCTGGCTCGTTATAACTGTCAGGCTAAGGAACTGCGCCTGGTGCAGGCTCGGCGTGACAGTGAAGCGGATATTTTTTTGCTTAAAGCTAAAAAAGGAGCCAGTCCGGGGCTGAGAGTTAAACCGGTGCTGATAATTTATCAAAATCAAAGCAGTGAGTATACCCGGGAAGTAAAAGAAATTTACGGCCAGGAATAATTAGATGATTAATTTTAGTAGGAGGAATTTTTTTGCAAGCAGCAAAGCTTTATTTGTGTGGAACTCCAATCGGTAATTTAGATGATGTCAGCCAGCGGCTGCTCGATACCCTTAAAAAAGTTGATTTAATTGCCTGTGAGGATACCCGCAGAAGCCAGAAACTTTTAAACTATTTTTCCATCAAAAAAAAGATGCTCAGCTATCACGAGCATAACGAAAAAGAAAGAAGTAAAGAGCTGATCGGGCTTTTAAAAGAGGGAAAGGAAATAGCCTTAGTCAGTGATGCCGGGATGCCCGGGGTTTCTGATCCGGGAGAAATTCTGGTTAAAAAGGCTGTAGCAGCCGGGATTGAGGTTATACCAATTCCGGGACCGAGTGCCTTTCTGGCAGCTCTGGTGGTTTCCGGCCTGGATATTTCTGCTTTTTCCTTTAAAGCCTTTATTCCCCGCTCCGGTAAAAAACGGCAGCATTTTTTGGAGGAACTGGCTTCAGCTAAAGACACAACAGCTTTTTATGAATCTCCCTACAGGCTTAAGGATACACTCAAAGATCTATCTCAATTCAGCTCGGAGCTGGCCTCGCGCCAGGCTGTTGTTGCCCGCGAAATAACCAAGATGCACGAAGAAAAATACTATGGAACAGTAGCTGAGCTGGAAGAGCGCCTGCAGAATCAGGAAATCAAAGGGGAGATTGTTGTAGTTATTGCCGGCCGCAGTCAGGTTGAAGAAGAAAGTGAAGGCTGGGAAGACCTAAGTGTTTTAGAACATCTTAAACTTTTAATTGAGAGTGGAATGACCAAAAAACAGGCTATCAAAAAGGTTGCCAGCTTAAGAGAACTGCCAAAAAGTAAGGTTTACAAAAAAGCAGTGGTTATTTCAGTCGATAAAGATAAATTTGAATAGTTTTCAATACAAATTTAGAAATAATTAGATTAAAATCTTCATGATTAAATTTGGAAAGGATGATCAATTTTGAGCAGAGATACCTATTATGTAACAACTCCAATTTACTATCCAAGTGATAAACTACATATTGGCCATGCCTATACAACAGTGGCTGCCGACACAATTGCCCGCTACAAAAAGATGCAGGGTTTTGATACCATGTTTTTAACCGGTTCTGATGAGCACGGTCAGAAAATTGAGCGTAAGGCTCAGGCGGCAGGTAAAGAACCCAGAGAATATGTGGACCAGATTGTAGCTACTTTTAAAGATCTCTGGGATAAGCTGGATATTGATTATGATTACTTTATCCGCACCACTGAAGAGCGCCACGAAAAAGTTGTGCAGAAAATCTTCAAAAAGCTCTATGATAAGGGTGATATCTACAAAGGGAAATATGAGGGCTGGTACTGCACTCCCTGTGAGGCTTTCTGGACCGAAAGACAGCTGGAAGAGGAGAATGGAGAAAAAGTCTGTCCTGACTGTCACCGCCCGGTCGAATGGGTGGAAGAAGAAAGCTATTTCTTTAAAATGGGAAAATATGCGGACCGCCTTTTAGAACATATTAAAAGTCATCCGGAGTTTATTGAGCCTGAATCACGCCGCAATGAGATGATTAATTTTATTGAAAATGGACTTGATGATTTAAGTGTATCTCGAACTACCTTTGACTGGGGAGTTCCGGTGCCAATTGATGAAGAACATGTAATTTATGTCTGGATTGATGCTTTAAGCAACTATATTACAGCAATTGGCTATCAGACAGACCAGGAAAACTTTGAACGCTACTGGCCTGCAGATTTACATCTGGTTGGCAAGGATATTCTCCGCTTCCATACAGTTATCTGGCCGATTATTTTAATGGCCCTCGATCTGGAACTGCCGGAGCAGGTATTCGGCCACGGCTGGCTTTTAAGTGAAACAGGTAAAATGTCAAAATCAAAGGGTAATGTTGTTGACCCGGTAGTTTTAATTGACGATTTTGGTAAAGATGCAATTCGCTATTATCTGCTGCGGGAAGTTGCCTTTGGCACAGATGGCAAGTATTCTACAGAAGCACTGATTCAGCGGATTAACTCTGATCTGGCAAATGACCTGGGAAATCTTTTAAATAGAACAGTTTCCATGGTTGAACAGTATTTTAACAGCGAAATCCCGGAACCGGGAGAAAAAGAGGCAGTAGATAAGGAATTGATTGATCTTGCTGCTGAGACTAAAAAAGAAGTAGAAGTAGAAATGGAAGAATTAAAATATACTGCCGCCCTGGAGAAAATCTGGAATTTTGTGCGCAGGACCAATAAATATATTGATCAGACAACTCCCTGGATTTTGGCCAGAGAGGAAGAAAAAAAAGACAGACTTAAAACTGTACTTTATAATCTGCTTGAGTCTTTAAGGATTACAGCAGTAATGTTAAAACCTTTTCTTACAGAGGCCCCACTTAAAATGGGTGAGCAGCTAGGACAGCTGGAGGCAGTTAAAAATGCCGACTGGGAAGCTGCTAACTGGGGTGCTTTAGAGACAGGAGTTAAAGTTTATAATGGGGAGCCGATGTTTCCCAGGATTGATTTAGAAGAATATTTTGAAAAGGTTGAAGCCCGAAAAGAAGATCTAGAAGCTGAAAAGTCTGAGGAGGAAAATGATTTGGATTTAGTGGATATCAAAGATAGAATTACTTTTGAAGAATTTATGGATGCAGATATTAGAGTTGCTGAAATTTTAGAAGCCGAGAAAATTGAGGGCAGCAATAAACTGCTGAAATTAAAGGTTGATATTGGTCTGGAGGAAAGACAGCTGGTGGCGGGAATTGCCAAAAAATTCAGTGCAGAAGAGATTATTGGACGCAAGATATTGATTGTAGCTAATTTAGAACCTGCTACCATTTTTGGGGTTAAGTCAGAGGGAATGATTTTAGCTGCCTCTGATCCAGAAGGAAATATGGTTTTAACAACAGTAAGTTCAGATATTGCAAATGGAAGTCAGGTAAAATAATATTAAAGCGGGAGGAATTCACAGTGAAAAATAGAGAGAACATACCTAAGGCCACAATTGAGAGGCTTCCTCTGTATTACAGGTGTCTTGATAAGATGGATACCTTTGAAGATGTTGAGGTTGTTTCTTCTAAAGATCTGGGAGGAAAGCTTGATATCCCATCAACTCAGGTGAGGAAGGATCTTTCTTATTATGGAGAGTTTGGACGTCGGGGTGTCGGTTATAATGTTAATGAGCTTAAAATTTCTGTAGGCAAGATTCTTGGGGTTGACCGAATCTGGCCGGCAGTTTTAGTTGGAGCAGGTAACCTGGGGCGGGCTCTGGTCAACTACAGAAGCTTTACTATGATGGGTTTCGAAATAACCCATGTCCTGGATAATGATTTAGATAAGATCGGAAATGTAATCAATGAGCGCGAAGTTGAAAGTGCACAGGAGATGGAAAAAATAGTTAAAGAAAATAATATTAAGCTCGGTGTAATTGCTGTTCCAAGTGAGGCAGCTCAGGATGTAGCAGAACAGATGATAGATGCCGGGATTAAGGCTATCTGGAATTTTGCTCCTACCAGACTTTATGTGCCGGATGAAATTGAAGTTAAAAATGAAGACCTGGCAGTGGGAATTGTCTCCTTAATTTATCATTTAAGCTGGCAGGAAGAAATGGCAGCAAAGGGTGAATAAATCGTGAGGATCGAAACAGCAGTTTTGTCCAGCGGCAGCAAAGGTAATTCTACCTATATTAGAGCCGGTAAATATTCAGTCCTGATTGATGCAGGTTTAAGTGGTAAGGCTCTGGAAGAGCGGATGGCTGCACTGGATCTTGATCCAGAAAGTCTGGATGCTTTATTGATTACTCATGAGCATAAGGATCATATTAAGGGGGTGGGAATTCTATCCCGCCGCTATAATCTCCCAATCTATGCCAATGATGGTACCTGGGCCGGAGCAGAATCTGATCTGGGTAAGATTAGGGCTGAAAATAGAAGAGTTTTTAGTGGAGATTTTGTGATCGGTAATCTTAATTTTTCGCCTTACGCAGTTTCCCATGATGCCTCTCAACCTGTAGGTTATGTTTGTCAGGTGGGCAGCAAAAAAATCGTGCTGGCCACTGATACAGGTGTAATGAATGATCAGGTTATCGAGAAAATTAAAGGAGCAGATTTTTTTGTGCTGGAATCAAATCACGATCTGGAGATGCTGATGACGGGAAAGTATCCCTATTTTTTAAAAAACAGAATTAAAGGCAGTGAAGGACATCTTTCTAATGATGATACAGCAGCCTTACTGCCCGGCTTAATTAAAGATAATTTTCCGACAGTTGTGCTGGCTCATTTGAGTGAAGAAAATAATAATCCTAAAGTTGCCTATATAACTGTTAATAATGCCCTGAAAGAGGCTGGATTTGAAGTTGGAAGAGATTTGCAGATGGGCTGTGCGGCTCAGGATAAGACAACACCTCTTTT
>JBKHFK010000007.1:0-17826 GCA_046540295.1 Halanaerobium sp. | reverse complement strand
TTAGGATCTATTTTATCTGCAGTAATTGCAATAATAATCGATCTTTTATTTGATTTTGTAGAGAAAATACTGGAGAATAATTAGTTAAAGATCTTAAAGTCAAATTAAGCTAAAGAATAAAATTAGAAAGGGTGAAAGTATGTTTAAAAAGAAAAAAATCATATCTTTTTTAATAATAATCTTAATCAGCTTTTCTTTAGTCTTAACTGGCTGTGGACAGGATGGAGCTCAAAATGAGAATCAGAATAAAGAAACAGCTTCTGAAACAGAAAACTCCGCAGAAACTGAAAGTATTCACCTGGCCACGACCATTGATTTTTATGAGAGAGAAGATGGACTTAGTGGTCTAGAAGAAGCATATGATTTTGAATTTAATGATGATAATGTAAATACAATGCAGACAGGTCTGGGATATGAAGCTTTAGATTCAGATAAAGTTGATGTAGCGGTTGGCTTTGCTACAGATGGAAGAATTGCTTCTATGAATCTCGAAATTTTAGAAGATGATCAAGGATTTTTTCCGGTATATAACCCGGCCCCAACTATCAGAGAAGAAATTTTAGAAAGTTATCCAGAACTTAAAGAATTAATTAATGAACTACCGCCCCTGCTTGGACAGGAAACACAGATTGATTTGAATAAAAGAGTCGATGTTGAAGAAGAAGAGCCTGAAAAAGTTGCTGAAGATTTTCTAAAAGAAAATGATCTTCTAGCTGAAGATGCTGAGCAAAAAGACGGACCTACAATTAAGATTGCTTCCAAACCCTGGACAGAACAGTTAATTCTGGGACATATGACTATAAAACTTTTAGAAAGTCATGGTTATCCCGTAGAAGATAGAACCAGTCTTGGTGAAACAGCAGTTTTAAGACCTGCCATTGAATCAGGAGAAATTGATATGTATTGGGAATATACGGGAACTACATTAATGACAACTATGGATTATGAAGAAGAAATTATAGAATCTGAAAAAGCATATCAGACTGTAAAAGAATGGGATGAAGAAAATAATAATATTACCTGGCTAGATTATGCTGATGCCAATAATACTTTTTCTCTGTTAATGAAAGAGGAGAAAGCAGAAGAAATGGAAATTGAAAAGATTAGTGATTTGGAAGAATACCTTAATTAAGACAATAATCTATTAAGTAAACCGGTCCTGAGGACCGGTTTTTATTTTATGGAACTAAAATTAAAAGCAGGAATTTTAGTTTTTGTCTAGAATCTATATTATTGGTTTGTTTAAAAATAATATTTAGATTTTATTTTAAAAACCTGGAGGTTTAAAAATTAATGAGCAAAAAAGATTATGATGTGATTATCATTGGAGCTGGACCGACTGGAATATTTACTGCGATGGAATTTGTGAAAAAAGAAGCAGATTTAGATATTCTGATTTTAGAAAAAGGAACAGATCTGGAAAGAAGAGTCTGTCCAATGAAAGAAAACCCCGGAATGGGATGTGTTAACTGTCCGAGCTGTGCAATTGTTTCAGGCTGGGGTGGAGCTGGAGCTTATAGTGATGGTAAGCTTTCTCTTTCACCGGATATTGGGGGTAATCTGGAAAACTACATCGGAAGACAGAAATTAATTGATAATATTTCTTATGCAGATGATATTTATATGGAATTTGGAGCTCCTGATCGTATTTTTGGAGTAGCAGAAGATAAACAGGATGAAATTAGAAAAAAAGCTGTCAGAGCTGAACTTAAATTTATTCCTGCCAGTTTAAGACACCTGGGAACAGGATACAGTCAGGTAGTTTTGCAAAATATGCAGGATTATTTAGAAGAAAATGGTGTAGAAGTCAGATTTGGAGTTAATGTCAAAAAGTTTATAGTAGAGTCTGATCAAATAGAAGCAGTAGAAACTGCTGCAGGAGAAAAAATTACAGCTGATTTTGTAATGGCAGCTGCAGGTAGAGAAAATGCAGAATGGTTAACAAATGAAGCTAAAAAAATGGATATAAAAACAGCCATTAATCCAGTTGATATTGGAGTTAGGGTAGAATGCCCTGCTGCAATAACAGAATATATGACAGATAATTTATATGAATCTAAATTGATTTATCACACTCCAACTTTTGATGATAAAGTGCGTACTTTCTGTATGTCACCATATGGAGAAGTGGTAAGTGAAAATAATCAGGGTTTAATTACAGTTAATGGTCACAGTCACTCTGATCTTAAAACTCACAATACTAATTTTGCTCTTTTAGTTAGTAAAACATTTACCGAACCCTTCCACGAGCCAATTACTTATGGTAAAGATATTGCCAAGCTGGCCAATCTACTGGCCGGTGGAGTTCTGGTGCAGAGACTTGGAGATCTGCTCGAAGGCCGAAGAACTACAGAAGAGAGGCTGAAGCGCTCTGTAACAGAGCCGACCCTAAAGGATGCAACTCCGGGAGATTTATCCTTAGTACTGCCGCACAGACATCTGACAGGAATTATCGAGATGTTAAAAGCTCTGGATAAAATAACTCCGGGGATTTATGGTCGTGATACACTGCTTTATGGGGTAGAAGTTAAATTTTATTCTTCAAGACTCGATGTTAAAGATAATTTAGAAAGTAAGGTTAATAATCTATATTTTGGTGGGGATGGTGCCGGGATTACAAGAGGCCTGATGCAGGCTTCTGTTTCAGGGATTGTAATTGCCCGCTCAATAATGGAGAAGTTAGAAAAAGAAAATTAAGCATCAAGAATTAAAATATCTGTTATAATTAAATATAAAATAAAGGCAGTAAGCTCATCCGTTTATGAATGAGTTTTACTGCCTTTTAGTTTAGAAATAATTAAATTAAAAATAAATGGTCTGGCTGCGGGGATTTGAACCCCGGACCTCTTCGTCCCGAACGAAGCGCGCTACCAAGCTGCGCTACAGCCAGTTGACACCATAAATATTATATCATAATTTTGAGCATTACAAAAGTAAAATAATTTTTGGAATTGTTAAATTTTAACTTGATATCTAGATACAATAAAGGTACAATAAAAACAAGTTGACAACTCAAGTTTAAATATTTTTTAACAGGAGGCATAAAAAATGAAATTTAAAAAAGGTGAAAAAATTCCAGAATTTAAATTAAGAGATCAAAATGAAGAAGAAGTTTCTTTAGATCAGTTTGAAGGCAAAAATGTTTTACTTTCATTTCATCCTCTGGCCTGGACAAGTGTCTGCCGGGATCAGATGCAGGCTTTAGAGACAAATTATGAAGAATTTGAGAAGAATAATACCGTACCGCTCGGCATTAGTGTTGATCCTGTTCCCTCAAAGAAAGCCTGGGCAAAAAATATTGGTCTTGATAACTTAAAAATCTTATCTGATTTCTGGCCTCATGGAGAATTTGCAGACAAACTGGGAATTTTTATTAAAGAAAAAGGTATTTCAGGTCGAGTTAACATTTTAGTCAGTGATCAGGGAGAAGTTCTCTGGGCCAGAGAATATGATATACCACAATTACCTGATATCGATGAAGTTTTAGCAGCAGTTGCGGATAATGCCTAAGGTTTGAATAAAATTTATGAGAATTATATAATCAATAAAATTGTTATTTAGCAAAATAGAGTAAAAAGTTTACAACTAATTTATTCTAAAAAAAGAAATTAAGAGCAAGTAAAGCCCTGTCTATTAGAGCAGGGTTTTTTGCTTGCTCTTTGTTATTTGTGTTATAATAAACATCAGATATAGATCTAAATTATCAAAAATTCAGGTATATTTAATATATTATTTTCTAAATTATTGTCAAAAATAACTGTCAGGGATTAAGGAGTGGTCGATTTGGAGATTTTTTTGATTATTATGCTTTTAATTTTGTTTGCTTTAGAAATTGCAGCTATTTTTTTGCCGGTGCTTCCGGATTCTATTTTTTTCTGGGCAGCAGTTATTTTATACAGACTAATTAAAACAGATATCAGCTATTCCACCTATTTCTGGATAGGTGCAATTTTAATTACTGTTCTTGTTTTTCTGGCTGATTATCTGGCCAATGCCTATTTTATCAAAAAACAGGGAGGTAGTAATAGAACAATTATGGCTGCAGTAGTTGGAATGATTGTGGGAACTATTTTTTTAGGACCGCTGGGCTTTATAATTGGTCCTTTTATTTTAATCTTTACTGCTGAATACTGGCAGAGCAGAAATAAAAAGAATTCTTTTAGACTGGCTTTGAGCAGTATTTTTGCTTTTTTAGCAAGTACAGTTTCCAGACTGGCTATGCAGATTTTTTTAATGATCTGGTTTTTCATTGAAATTTATTGAGAAAATTGATCTAAAAATTCATCAATTTTATAGAATAATCGAAAAAATTTAAAGTTAAACTGGACTAAAAGTGAGGAGGCTGTCAGATGGATAAGATTTATAATGGTAATACCGGTAGTGGCAAAACTTTTAAGTTAAAGCAGGAATATCAGAATCTGGCGGCTAAAATAGGCAGTGAAAGAATACTCGTGTTTTTAAACTCAGCCCGTTCTGTCAGTCAGTTCCGGGAAGAACTGGATTTGAAAATGATGGGTAATTTAAATATCTATACATATTTTGGTTTTGTCAATCAGCAGCTAAATAAAAACTGGCCTGCTGTAGAGCGAAAATACAGTGGAGCCAACCGGCTAATTGAACCAACATTTATGAATATTGAGACTTCTCATTTTTTAATGAGTAATTATGTTGCTAAATATCGAAAGGAGAGAGCATACTTTCGCAGTATTAAGGCCAGACCGGTACAGATTGCTGTGCAGTTGATTGATAATTTAAATCTGGCAGCATTTAATATGCTTAATTTTAAAGAGCTTAAACAGAGGCTGCTCAGCTGGACCGGAAATGATGAGGAAAGAAGAAAATATGCTGAACAGTCAATTGAAATTATGAAGACTTTTAGAAATTTCTCATTTAATTATCGCTTATTTGATTATTCAGCAGCGGTAACTTTATTTAACAGATATCTTCTATCTGATCAGAACTATCTCAAGAGTTTAAATGATAATTATCATTATCTACTGGTAGATGATTTAGAAAAAATGGTTCCTGCCGGGCAAAAACTAATAAAAACACTGACTGAAGATCGGATTGAAGGAATCTTTACTTTTAATGAAAGTGGAGGTTTTAATCGGTTTTTTGGTGGTAATCCAGCAGCAGCTAAAAAACTTTTTTTTGATTCAAAAACAGAAATAATAGAACTTAAAAATAATTATACAGCTGCAGATGCAAGCAGCAGATTGGCTGAAGAAATTAGATCAGTCGTCAGGGAGAGAAATTCAAATTTAGTTCAGTCACCACTGCTTTTAGAAGAAATTGATAGTGAGTTAAGAGGAGAAATGCTAATTAAAGTTGGTAAAAAAATAATATCTCTTTTAAAAACGGGAGTAACTGCTGATCAAATAGCAGTTATATCTCCTAAAATCGATAAAGTCCTGAGCTTTAGCCTGCAGCAGATCTTAGAAAAAAACGGCTATCAATTGAGCAACTTTAATCGCTCAAAACGTTTAATTGATATTCCCTTTGCCAGAGCTCTTTTAATCCTCTATTTATTTCACTGTGAGCGGACCAATATTGTTGGAGTATCTTCACTGCAGCAGGCACTTTCACTGCTTTTAGAGCTTGATCCTCTGCGCTCGTATATTCTGGCAGAAGAAATTGCAGCTTCCGGAATGAAATTAATTGATCTTGATGAGTCGGGTTTAAGGGAAAAAATCAATTTTCAGTCAGCAGAAAAATACGACTATCTAAAAGACTGGCTGCAGGATAAAAAAGAAGAAGAACTGGAAATTGAAGTCTTTTTTCAGCTTGTTTTCAGCGAAGTTTTAGCCCCTCTGGACCCTTCTCAGGAAGATATCTTTGCCTGCCGTCAGATGATCGAATCAGTTTCGCGTTTTCATCAGGCGGTGGAAAATTTTCATCAGGAAAAAGATGATTTAAGTGAGCGCTACATTAATATGATTTATGAAGGTACTCTGGCTGCTGAAACTCTGTTTAAGGGGCAGGAAAAAGAAGCAGGAGTGATTCTGGCTTCTCCCTATAAATTTTTGTTTTCACCAGAACTGGCCGGAGTTGATTATTTATTTTTGCTTGATATTTCAAGCAGTGACTGGCTGCAGAGTATTGCCAAAGAATTAGTAAACCCCTATATTTATACAGAACAGTGGCAGCAGGCAAATAACTGGAATGACCAACTTGATCAGAAAATCAGATTAAATCAGCTCAGTGATTTTTTAGTCAGTTTAATTTACAAAGTTAAAAGAGGAATTTATATAGCAGATAGTTTTTTAAACAGCAGTGGTAAAGAACAGGAAGGACCACTTTATCGCTGGCTTGATGTGAGAGGAGACTAAAGATGGATTTCAAACCGAGAGCCGGACAGAGAGAGGTTTTAGAATATCGAGGTGGACAGCTTGCTGTACCTGCCGTTCCAGGAGCCGGTAAGACAACAGTTCTTGCTCATCTGGCAGTAGAGTTGATAGCTTCAGAGTTAAATAATGATCAAAAAATATTAATTGTAACCTATATGAATTCAGCAGTTGCTAATTTCCGCAGGCGAATTGGAGACTTTCTGGCTGAAAAAGGATTACCCAGAAGCCGTGGTTACAGTGTTAAAACTCTGCATTCACTTGCTCTGGGAATAATTAAAGAAAAGCCGGAAGCACGCTTAATCAATCAGGATTTCGAATTAATTGAAGCCGGCAGACGCTACCGCTGGATAAAAGATTTATGCCGTAAATGGGCAGCTGAAAATGGGGAGCTGCTGCAGCAGTTTTTTAATTTAGAAAAAAACAGCTATCAATTTGATAAATACTTAAAAAAATGGAAAGAAGAAGATTTCCCTGCCTTTGTGGCTTCAATGATTTCCTATTTTAAACTAAAACTGCTGGAAGGTGAAGAACTAAAAAATATGGTCAAATACTCAAATTTGAAGTCAGCCAATATTTTATTTCCTGCAGCAGAAATATTCGCAGAATATGAATTTAGAATGGCTCAGGCTGGCTTACTGGACTTTGATGATCTGGTGCAGCAGAGTTTAAAATTATTAAAAGAAGATCCAGAATTCACTGAGCGTATTTCTGCTCAGTATGCCTTTGTCTTTGAAGATGAAGCTCAGGACTCCAATCAGGCTCAGGAAGAGATGCTCTATCTGCTGGCAGGAAATAATAATAATCTGGTGCGAGTTGGAGACAGCAATCAGGCAATTACGGGGACATTTACACTTTCTGATCCTGAAATATTTCGCAATTTCTGCAAAAGAGAAGATGTTAAAGTAGAAACTATGGCAGTTTCCAGCCGCAGTACTCAGCAGATTATTGATCTAGCAAATTATCTGGTTGACTGGAGTCAAAAAGAGTTTAAAAAAAGAGAAATTGAACCATTAGAGAAAAAATATATTGTGCCAGCCGCAGCTGATGATCCAGCTCCCAATCCGAGAGTAGAGGGATATAGAATCGGAAGCAGGGCTTTTAAAGACTGGAAAACAGAAAAGAATTTTATAGCCCGTCAGGCTCTGCGTAAGGCGAGAGAAAATAACAAGGAGACGGCGGCAGTGCTGATGCCGACTGGCTGGCAGCTGGAGGAAATCGCTGTTGAAATTAATAGGCTGGGCGGAGAATTTCAGCTTGCCGGCAGCAGTTCCAGTGATGCATTTTTGACGGAGCTGGAGGTTATCTTAAAATTCCTAACCTCACCTGCTTCGGCAGATAATCTAAAACTGCTCTTTGCTGAAGTTTTTGGCAGAGAAAATGAAGAGTTAAATAAGCTTTTAGAAGAAACTGTGGCCGAAAAAGAAAACCAGGAAATAATTTTTCCACTTTCAGGTTTGAATAGAGATAATTTTGACTTAGAATTTAGAAAAAAAGATAGTTTTGATGAATTCTTTAAAAGCTTAACTCAGATACAGGGCTGGCTTGAGGCTTCAATGGAGCTGCCGCCAGACGAGCTTGTTTTATTTCTGGCTGAAAGAATCGAACTGACAGGAAAGAAGCTGGCACTTGCTCAAAATCTGGCTCTTGAATTTGGCAGGCTTTTAAAAGAAAATCCTGCCTGGAGGCTGGATCAGTTAACAGCAGAGCTGCCGGAAATTAGAGATCGGATCAAGCAGTTTGCCGATACCCTGACTGAAATGGAAGGCTTTGAGGCAAAGCCTGATCAGGTAACTCTTTCCACTCTGCATAAAGCTAAAGGAATGGAATGGGATACAGTTTTTATCGGCAGTCTAACTTCAAGTCATTTTCAGCATGATAATGATGATTATTTTATGGGAGAAAAATTTTATTTAAATGAAGAAATAAAGAATCCAAAAGCTTCAGCTCGGGCCGAATTGGAATATATTTTAAACGAAAAAAAAGAACGCAATGCCGACCATAAGGCCAGGCAGGAGTTAATAGCCGAAAGAGTCAGGCTCCTCTATGTGGGGATTACCAGAGCCCGTAAAAATTTATTTTTGAGCACCCATCAGAAAAAAGGTAAATGGGATAAAGATCCAGCCTTTGTTTTCACTTCTTTAGAAAAATTTATTGCAGAAAAGAAAGAGGAATTTCAAACTAAAGTACAGACCGGGGAGGCAGAATAATGGCAGTCAATAATCTTAAGGATCTTTATTTTTCTCAGTCTGCCCTGGCTATCTTCAATAACTGCCGCCGCCGCTTTCGTTATCGCTATCTGGATGGTCTTTACTGGCCGGCTGAATGGGGAATGAACGAAGAAGTGAAAAAAGATTTAGAACAGGGAAGGCAGTTTCACCTTTTAGCAGAAAGATATTACAGCCAGACACTTGGAGAAACTGTGCTTAACTCAAATCAACTTCTTCAGTCCTGGCTCAATAGATTAAAAAAATTTTCTGCAGCTGAAAATGTAGTTTCTGCAGAACAGGAACTGCGTTTTAGAGAAGATAACTTAAAATTGCTGGCCAAATATGATCTTTTAAAATATGACAATTTACAGAAGAAATTTATAATCTATGACTGGAAAACAGATAAAAAAAGTCTTTATGACAAAGATATTGAAAACTCGATGCAGAGCCGCTTTTATTTATATCTCTTATATGAAGCATGTTATGATTATTTTGCAGCTGATTATGAGCTTGAAAAAATGCCGGAACTTATTTACTGGAATCCCCGCTATCCTGACCAGAGTCTGCAGATAAAATATAATAAAGATGATTTTCAGGAGGATAAAAATTATTTTCAAAAGTTAATTACTGAAATTTTAGCTGAAGCAGAATTTCCACTGACAGCTGATTTAAATAAATGCAGGTTTTGTGAGTACAGGCCAATCTGCAGGGGAGAAAAAACTGAAAAAAAAGAATTAATAGAGGAAGATTTGGATTTAAATCTTGACTGGGAAGCAGTAGAAGAAATTGAGTTTTAAAAATATTATTAGAGCTAAGGCTAAAAAGAAAAGATATTTTTGCTATCCTGATTCGGATATAGTTTTTAAATACAGAGAATAAGAGGAGCCGCTATGAGAATAAAAAAAGCAGCAGAATTTGAACCTAAAAAAGAATTAGTTGAATATCTTAAAAACAGAGAGCTTGCTCTTCTTGCTCAGAAGCGGGGACTGGATTCTAAAGAAAAATTGATTCAGTTTATTGAGCCCGAAAAATATACTCCACTTGAATTGAGAGATTTCCCGCAGATAATGGAAATTGTGGATTTTATTTTAGAGCATATTCAAAAAGGGAGCCGAATTTTAATTTACGGGGACTATGATGTAGATGGAATAAGCTCTACTTCGATTCTGGTTGGGGCCTTAAGCCGTTTAAGTGATCAGATTAGCTATCACATCCCTGATCGTTTTAAAGAGGGTTATGGCCTCAATCAGGAGGTTCTGGCATCCTATCAGGATGAGATTGATCTGGTGATCAGCTGTGATTGTGGAATCAGTAATTATGATGAGGTCAAATTTGCAAAAGAAGCCGGAATGGATTTTATTGTTACAGATCATCATGATCTGCCGGATGAGCTGCCACCAGCAGATTATGTAATTTCTCCCCGCCTGCTGCCAGAAGACCATCAGGGATACTGGCTGCCGGGAGCAGGGATGGCTTATTTTTTGATTAAAGCAGTATTCAAAAAGTCCGGAAAAAAGGGAGAGGAAAAAGATTTTTTAGATCTCCTGCTGCTGGCAATTATTGCTGATGTAGTGCCTTTAAAAGGAGAGAACCGTTATTTATTTAAAACTGGTTTAAAAGAACTCCAAAATACTGAAAGAATCGGACTTAAGGCCCTTTATAATGAACTGGATATTAATCCGCTGGAGATAAACGAAAAAACTCTGGGCTTTCAAATTGGACCTTTATTAAATTCTGCCGGGAGAATTGACAGTGCAGAAAAAGGATTAAAATTATTACTGGCAGACGATAAGAGTAAAGCAGCCGGACTGGCAGCAGAATTAAATCAGATCAACCAGCACCGTAAGGAAATTAGCCAGAAAATTTATCTGGAGCTAGAAAAAGAAATGAAGCCAGAGCAGCGGAAAGCTGTAGTAAGCTATGATTCTGACTGGCATCAGGGTGTTATCGGGATTGCTGCCGGCAGAATAACAGAAAACTATCAGGTCCCCGCTGTTTTAATGACTTCCAATCAGCAGAGTGAGCTGATAACAGGTTCAGCCCGCTCGATTGAGGGAATAAATATTAATAATTTAATTGCTGAGTGTTCTGATCTTTTAGAAAAGCACGGAGGTCATGCAGCCGCGGCAGGGTTTTCACTCAAAAAAGACAGGCTGGAAAAATTCAAATTGAGACTGCAGCGTTTAATTGATCAAAAATTAGAGGAAATAGATTCAGAGCTGGAGCTTGAGGCAGATTTAAACCTTGAATTAGCTGAGGTCACAGAAGATTTTTATCAGGGACTGCGGCTTTTTGCCCCCTTTGGTGAGGCTAATCCGGAACCACTTTTTTATCTGGAAAGTGATATTTTAAGCAGTAGGGAAATTTCTGCCGGGCGGCATAAAAGGCTGGTTCTGGGAACAGAAACTGATAAAATAACCGCTCTCTGGTGGTGGGCGGGAGAATTAGAAAACAATTATCGCCAGCAGTTTGCCTGCAGATTAACGGAAAATATTTATAGAGGCAGTAGAAGTCTGCAGCTTGAAATAAAAGCTCTGGCGCCGCTGAAAGAAAAAAGCAGAGAAGTTAAAAATCAGCAGAGTATTAAAAGACAGCTTAAAATATTAGACTGGCGGCAGAAAGATATTTCTCAGCTGGAAGCAGGAGCAGAAAACACTGTCTATTTTGCAGAAGGTTTGAAAGAATATAATCATTATCCGCTTATCAATAGAAATTATTATAGAGAGGCAGAAAATTTAATTTTAATAACTATTCCCCCTTCTCTAGCTCACTTAAAAGAAATTTTACTTTTGACAGCTGCTGAAAAACTAATTCTGGTTAATAATAATGATCAAAATTTAACTGTAAATAGTTTTATCAAAAGATTATTATCACTGATCAAATACTGCCTGCAGCAGGAAAATGGTATTTTCAATCTTGAGCAGGCAGCGCTGGCCCTGGCGGCTGAGGAAATTGCTGTCAAACGGGGCTTAGAGTTTTTGCGGGCCGAGGCGATGATCAGCTATGAATATATATCCTATCAGGAACTTTTAATCACAAAGGGTGGAACTAAGGATCAAGGGAAAGCTAATTTAAGCAGCAGCAGTCTAAAAAAGCTTTTAAAAGAAAGTTCTGCTTTTAGAAGGTTTATTAAAAATAAGGATATAGAAAAAATAGAAAAACTATTGAAGAATTCTCTGAGCCAGGATGAATAATATTCTAATTAAGCTAAGTGTAAGTATTTGATATCATAAATTTAAAATCTGTATTATAATTAAAGAATCAGGGATGTGAGAAGTAAAGATGAAGATTAAAACTTTTAAGTTTTTAGAGGGAGCAGCTAAGGCAGAAGGATTAACAGTAATTATTGATGTTTTTAGAGCTTATACAACTGCAGCTTATCTTTTTGCAAATCAGGCAGAAAAGATTTTTATTGTCAGTAAAGTAGAAACAGCCCGGGGATTAAAGGAAGAATTAGCTAATCCGGTTTTAATTGGCGAAAGAAAAGGAATTAAAATCGAAGATTTTGATTTTAATAATTCTCCTTATTTTATTTCCCAGCACAATTTTGAAGGTAAAGAAGTTGTTTTGAGCACCAGTGCAGGCACAAAGGGAATTATTGCAGCTAAAAATGCAGCTGAGATTATTACCGGGAGTTTTGTTAATATTAAAGCTACTGCCGAATATATCATAAAAAAGGATCCAGAAATTGTTTCACTGGTTGCGATGGGCAATAATGGTGTAACTGAGGCAGCTGAGGATAATCTCTATGCTCAGGAATTGGAGAAAATATTGAAAGGTGAAAAGATTTTAACTGAAGCTGAGATAAAAAAGAAATTGAGGAGCCCGGCTGGAGATAGATTTTTTAAAGAAGAAACCCAGTCAGAAATGCCAAAAGAAGATTTTGATTACTCTTTAAGAATTAATAAATTTGATTTGGTAATTAAGGCAGCTAAAAAAGATACTGATATTTACCAGTTGAAAAAGAAAGAGGTGGGTTAAATGAAAAATAATTTAATAATTTTAATTATTATTCTGGCTGTATTGATCTTAGCAGCAGTGACAAACCCTTCACGGGAAGATTTTGTGAACTGGGGTGTGGCTGAAATTCGATCTGAAGCAGAAAGTGATATAGAAAGAATATTTGGAGGAGCGGTTGCGGCACCAATGCTTGAAATGCAGACAGATGTTGATGATTATGTATTTTTTAGCATCTTTACCGTGCAGAAATCAGAAAGTGAAGTTATATATTTAGGGCTTTTTGGGAATTTCTTTACTTTAAGTGAAAGTTAATAGTTTAAATTCAGATTGAAGTATTTGACTTTATAACTCAGTTTAATAAAATAATATATGGATAATTAAAGAATATAAGGATAATTTAAAAATTTAATATCTTTGACATCGCAATGAATGAATCTGGAGGAGATAAGATAATGAATGATTATTTAATTCGAGCAATAACAACTAATAAGGAAATAAGAGCTCTGGCAGTTAAATCAACTGATGTGGTCAGAGAGGCACAGGAGAGACATCAGACTACACCTGTAGCTACTGCAGCTTTAGGAAGAGTAATTACCGGGGCTTTATTAACTGGATCACTGGTTAAATCTGGTGATGAGATAGTTTTAAAGATTGAAGGAACCGGACCGGCAGGAAAAATTGTAGCAGATGCCAATCAGGAAGGTGAAGTAAGGGGATATATTCAAAATCCAAATCTTGATCTTTATCAGACTGAATCAGGAAAATTGGATGTAGCAAAAGCGATTGGTGCTGGTGAACTTTCCCTAACCAAGATTATGAGGATGAAAGAACCATATACAGGTAGTGTGCCTTTAGTTTCTGGTGAAATAGGAGAAGATTTGACCTACTATTTTACCGCCTCAGAACAGGTGCCATCAGCAGTAGGTTTAGGAGTTTTAGTTGATACAGATTTTAGTGTCAGAGCAGCAGGAGGTTTTATTATTCAATTGCTGCCTGACGCTTCTGAGGAAACTATTGAGATGCTGGAAAATAATCTGGCAGAGGTTAGTTCAGTTAGCAAGCTAATTGAAGCGGGAATGACTCCGGAAGAATTATTAGAAGAACTGCTGGGTGATATGGAATATAGAATAATGGCCCGCAAAGATGTTAAATTCAAGTGCCGCTGCAGTAGAGAGAGAAGTTATGAACTGATAGCAGGTCTTGGTAAAGAAGATATAGAAGAAACACTGGCTGAAGAGGGAGAAATTGAAGTCCGCTGTCATTTCTGCAATAAGACTTATACTTTTAATAAAAAGGAAGTAGAAGAACTGCTGGCAGAACTGGAGGCAAAAGAAAAAGATATTCCAGAAGTTGATACCGATCAAATTGTAGTTGAAAATGAAGGTGGAGAATGAGATTTTAAGTAGTTATTAAAAAATTGTATAAAAAAAAGACATACTGCAGAGAATTAAGCTTCTCTGCGGTATTTTTTTAGTTTTGCAGCTGTAGTTTTTGGCAGAAGCGCTTTTAAATAAATGTTGTTTTTTTGATATTCTTCGGTGTAGACTTTAGCTGTATTATGAATTTTTTCTACCCAGGCTGCTTCAGAATAGGGGAGATCTAATTCTACTTCCACCATAT
Source organism: Halanaerobium sp. (assembly GCA_046540295.1). Classification (GTDB taxonomy): domain Bacteria; phylum Bacillota; class Halanaerobiia; order Halanaerobiales; family Halanaerobiaceae; genus Halanaerobium. The sequence continues at coordinate 3,692 of JBKHFK010000007.1, read as the reverse complement.
CCTGACTAATAATTTCATTTAATTTACTAATTACAGATTGTGTGTTAATTCCCTTTAAAGCTGAAATAAAGAGCGCATCTGGATAAATTATTTTTAAGTCAGCAAGACTGGATTTTTCGATTAAATCAATTTTATTAAAAACCTTAATAATTTTACAATCTACTTCCACCAGATCTTTAATTTCATTATTTACGACTCTAATATTTTTTTCCATATCTGGATTTGAGGCATCTATTAAGTGTAGTATAATATCAGCATTTTCTATTTCTTCCAGGGTTGTTCTAAAAGAAGCTACCAGCTGATGAGGTAATTTACTGATAAAACCAACAGTATCACTTAAAATAATATTCTGTCCAACAGGCAGTTTAAGCTGCCTCATTGTAGAATCTAAAGTTGCAAATAATTTGTCTGCAGTATAACTGTCAGCTCCAGCCAGTCTATTCATTAAAGTTGATTTACCGGCATTAGTATAACCAACAAGTGCTGCCAGAGGATCTCTGCGGCTGCTGCGCTGAACTTCTCTACTGGCTTTAATTTCTTTTAGTTTTTCCTTCAAACGGTATATTTTCTTTTCTATCCGGCGGCGGTCAACCTCAAGTTTAGTTTCACCGGGGCCGCGGGTGCCAATACCACCGGCCAGTCTGGACATTTCTACTCCTCTACCCTGTAATCGGGGCAGCCTATATTCTAACTGAGCCAGCTCTACTTGAATCTTACTTTCACGGCTGTGAGCATGGCGGGCAAAAATATCTAATATTACCTGAGAACGGTCAATCACTTTAATTTCAATTGAATCTTCCAGGTTCCGCTGCTGAACAGGTGAGAGTTCATTATCAAAGACAATTAAATTGGCTTCCACAGTTTCTGCAGCTTCTTTAATTTCTTTAACCTTACCACTGCCAATATAATAGGCAGGGTCAACTTTGCGGTCATGATAGGTCATTTTTAAAATACTTTCTGCACCAGCAGTTTCAACCAGCAGTTCAAGCTCATTTAATTCACTTTCATTTAATCCAACCAGAACAGCTTTTTCTTCAACCTGTTCTACCTTATACAGATCATTATCTTCATTGATTTTAAATTTATTAATAATATTATCATCTCCTGTTAAAGAATATAAGAACAATTTAATTTACTTTGCTTTCTTATATTATAACATTTTTTTAAAAAATCTAAAAATAAGCTGGCTGAAAACTGCTTAGAAAGAGAAAAAATGTAATTTAGAGCAGTATAAGAGAGATAATTAAGTTTAAAGCTTAATTATCATGTGAAATTAAACACTTTTTTATTTGAAATTGTAAATACTGCATGTTATTCTATAAGTGTCAGTTAAGTTGATAAGTTAAAAAGACTGATCAGACAGTGATTTAGCTGTTTGCAAGGAAAAGAAATATATTTTTTTATTTAAGTTTGTTATAATCTTCACAATAACTTTATAAGTCCAGAAGGAGGATAATCATGAAGATTAAAAATGTTAGTAATGTAGAAGAATTTGATCAAATGATTGCGGAAGTAGAAGCCGCTCAGGAAGAATATGCTCAATACAGTCAGGAAGAGGTTGATGAAATATTTAGAAGAGCTTCAATTGCAGCTAATGATCAGCGGATTCAGCTGGCAAAACTTGCTGTTGAAGATACAGGAATGGGAATTGTAGAGGATAAAGTAATCAAAAACCACTTTTCTTCTGAATATATATATAATAAATATCGAGATGAAAAGACCTGTGGTGTATTAGAAGAGGATACCGCTCATGGAGTTAAAAAACTCGCAGAACCAATTGGGATTATTGCTGGTATTGTTCCGGTAACCAATCCAACATCGACTACTATTTTTAAATCGCTTATTTCTTTAAAAACCAGAAATGCTATCATCTTTTCACCTCATCCTGGTGCAAAAAAATGTACTATTGAAGCCGCGAAAACTATTCTGGAGGCTGCAGTGGAAGCGGGAGCTCCAGAAAATATCATCGGCTGGATAGATCAGCCATCAATTGAATTATCACAGCATTTAATGCAGCACCCAAAAGTTAGTTTGATTCTGGCTACTGGTGGCCCGGGTATGGTTAAAGCTGCTTATTCTTCCGGTAAACCGGCAATTGGTGTTGGGGCGGGAAATACACCGGCGGTCATTGATGAGACAGCACACCTAAAAATGGCAGTCAGTTCAATTTTAATGAGTAAAACTTTTGACAATGGAGTTATCTGTGCTTCCGAACAGTCAGTAACTGTTGTTGATGAAGTTTACGATAAAGTGAAAAAGGAATTTGAAGATCGAGGAGCTTATATTTTAAATAAGGCTGAAAGGAAAAAAATTTCCGAACTCTTATTGGTTGACGGTCACATCAATGCCAAAATTGTAGGACAGAGTGCTCATGATATTGCAGCAATGGCTGGAGTAGATGTGCCGCAGGAGGCTAAAGTTTTAATTGCAGAAGTTGAAGAGGTTGGAAAAGAAGAAGCATTTTCTTATGAGAAATTATCGCCAACACTTGCTTTATATAAGGCTTCTGACTTTAAGGATGCTGTGGCAAATGCAGTTGATTTAGTTAAGTTTGGTGGAATTGGACATACCTCAGTTTTATATACTGACAGAATAAATGACGAGCGAAAAGATTATTTCAGTCATCAGATGAAAACAGGTAGAATTTTAGTTAATATGCCTTCTTCTCAGGGAGCAATTGGTGATATTTATAATTTTAAGCTCGAACCATCATTAACTCTAGGTTGTGGATCATGGGGTGGAAATTCAGTCAGTGAAAATGTGGGGGTTAAACATTTAATGAATATAAAAACAACTGCAGAAAGAAAAGAAAACATGCTCTGGTTTAAAGTTCCTGAAAACATCTATTTTAAATATGGAGCTCTGCCTTCTGCTCTGGCAGAATTAAAAGATAAAAAGCGGGCCTTTATTATGACAGATAAGCCGCTGGCAAAAATGGGTTATACAGATCGAGTTACTGATGAACTGGATAAACATGGAGTTGATTACAGAGTATTTGCTGATGTTGAACCGGATCCAGAAATCTCAATGGTTCGAAAAGCGGTTAAACAGATGCAGAGTTTTAAACCTGATTTGATTATAGCTCTTGGTGGTGGTTCACCAATGGATGCTGCCAAAATTGCCTGGCTCTTATATGAACATCCGGAGGCAGAGTTTAAAGAACTGTCAATGACCTTTATGGATATCAGAAAAAGAATCTATAAATTTCCTGAACTTGGGAATAAAGCTGAATTAGTCGCTATTCCAACCACATCCGGTACAGGTTCAGAAGTTACACCCTTTGCAGTAGTCACAGATGACAGCACAGGGATTAAATATCCGATTGCTGATTATGAGCTAACACCTAATATGGCAATTGTTGATCCAGATTTAGTGCTATCAATGCCAAAAACACTGACAGCACATTCTGGAATAGATGCCCTGGTGCATGCGATAGAAGCCTATGTATCAGTTTTATCAAGTGAGTATACCAGAGGTTTATCTTTAGAAGCAATCAGATTAATTTTTAAATATTTACCAGAATCCTATCAGGGTGGAGCAGATGCCCGTAAGGCAAAAGAAAAGATCCATTATGCAGCTACCACTGCCGGGATGGCCTTTGCCAATGCTTTTTTAGGTATCTGTCATTCAATGGCTCATAAACTGGGATCAGCTTTTCATTTATCACATGGACTGGCAAATGCCTTATTAAT
>JBKHFK010000006.1:0-18425 GCA_046540295.1 Halanaerobium sp. | reverse complement strand
ACTCCTCGGCCCGCTTCTAAGAGGTTCACCATCCAGGCGAAGCCAGAACACCCCCTGAACAGCTATTTCTTTTCAGCATAATTATTATAACTCAAAGGTCAGGAAATGTCAAATTTTATTTTCAAATTAAATTTGGCTTTCTATAAGGCCCAATTTAAAGTTAATAATCTCCTTTTTGCTGACGGCGAAAGGCCTTTTCCATCTCACGCTGAGCAGTTTGTTTGGCAATATCTCTTCTTTTATCATGCTGCTGTTTACCTTTAGCTACAGCAAGCTCAACCTTGCAGAGATTTTTCTTTAAATAAAGTGTCAGCGGTACCAGAGTATAACCCTTTTGAGTTGTATAACCGATCAGTTTTCTGATTTCATTTTTATGAAGTAAAAGCTTTCTTTTTCTTTCCGGCTCGTGATTAAAGCGGTTACCCTCTTTGTAGGGACTAATGTGCATATTATGCAGATATACTTCACCATTTTCAACCAGAGCAAAACTGTCTTTTAAATTTACCCGGTGATTTCGAATTGATTTGATTTCTGTCCCCTTCAGTTTAATACCAGCCTCATAAGTTTCTTCTATATAAAAATCATGTCTTGCTTTTTTATTTCTGGCAATTATCTCTATATCTTTGTCCTTATTTTTAGCCAAAACTATCACATCCTTACTCTAAGATTGTTCTTAATCTATTTTTTCAATTAATTCAAAATCTAACTGCCTGTCATCTCGATTAACCTTTGCCACTTTAACTTTAAGTTCATCACCAATCCGGTAAATCTTTTTTGTTCTCTCCCCAATTAAATGATATTTCTGCTCATCATAATGATAATAATCATCACGAAGATTTTTAATATGAATCAGACCTTCCACAGTATTCTCCAATTCAACAAAAATACCAAAACCGGTAATTCCACTGATGATACCCTCAAATTCCTCTCCGATTTTGTCTTCCATAAATTCAATTTTCTTTAGATCAACTGAATCCCTCTCGGCATCCATTGCTCTTCTCTCCTGCAGTGAGCAGTGGTCAGCAATTTTAGGCAGTTGATTATCCAGCTCTTCCTGGCGATTTTCGCTTAAATAACCTTCAGTTACAGTTTCTTTTATTATTCTGTGTGCAGTCAGATCAGGATAACGCCTGATTGGAGAAGTAAAGTGACTGTAATGGGTAATCCCAAGTCCAAAATGACCGATATTTTTTTCAGAATAAACGGCTTTTTTCAGTGATCTGAGCATTACTGTTTCAATAATTTTTTCTTCCTTAGTACCTCGAACATCTTCTAAAATTTCCTGGAGAGCTTTGGGGTGAACCCCATTTTTTACTCCCTTTAGACGATAGCCAAAGTTATGAATAAATTCATTAAACTGCTGCATTCGATCCAGATCAGGTTCCTCATGGACTCGATAAATAAAGGGCATTTCCCGCCAGGACATTTCAGCTGCCACAATTCTGTTGGCAGCAATCATAAATTCTTCGATTAACTGTTCTGCTTCCCGGTGGCTTCTTTTCTTTAACTTAACCGGATGACCCTCTTCGTCCAGCTCAACCTTTACCTCAGTAAAGTTAAAGTCCATACTGCCTTCTTCAAAACGATTCCGGCGCAGCCGTGCTCTTAAATCATTCATCATTTCCAGTTCTTCAACAAAATCACTGTATTCATCGCGTTCACTGCTGTTTTTATTTTCTAAAATATTCTGAACCTGATCATAAGTCAGGCGGTGATTTGAATTAATAACTGATTTGGTAATTTTATGATCAATAATTTCTATTCCATGTTTTCCCCGCAGTTTATATTCAATAAAAACAGACATCGTTAGACGGTCTACCTGAGGGTTTAAACTGCAGATTCCGTTTGATAGTTTTTTAGGCAGCATGGGAATTACCCGATCAACCAGATAAATACTGGTTGCACGGGAATAAGCTTCATTATCCAGCGGACTGTCCTCTGTTACATAATGACTTACATCAGCAATATGAACCCCCAGACGATAAAGATCACTGCTCAACTTTTCAATAGATACCGCATCATCTAAATCTTTGGCATCTGCACCATCGATTGTTACCAGTTTTAAATCTCTCAAATCTTGACGCTGATCATCTTTTTCAATAGTTTTTTCATTTACTGTATCCGGAATATTTTCAATCTGATTTAGAACCTGAGCGGGAAATTCTCCCGGCAGATCCAGCTGGCGAATTATTGCCTCAATATCAACACCTGCATCATCCTTATCACCCAGTATCTCAATGATTTCACCTTCTGGATTTCTGTTTTTTTCCGGCCAGCGGGTTATTTTAGCCACGACCTTCTGTCCATTTTGAGCACCATTTAAGGCCTCAGGTGGAATAAATACATCATTACAGATTCGATTATTATCCGGAATTAAAAACCCGTAATTTTTATATTTTTCTAAATTACCAACAATCTTTTTATTTACCCGTTCTATAATTTCAGCTACCTCTCCAGCCTGACTCTTTCCTCTTTCGGAGTGAACGGGACGCACAAAAACTTTATCATTATGCATGGCTCCATTCATATTAGCGGATGATATATATATATCCTCTTTTTCCGGATCATCCGGTATTAAAAATGCATTTCCAGAGGCGATTTTTTCCACTCTTCCCCCAATTAAATTAAATTTTTCCGGTACTCCATATAAGCCCTGAGAATTTTTGAAAATCTGTCCTGATTTAATCAAATCATCAAGAAGGTCTGAAAAAATATGCTGCTGATCCTTTGCTATCTCAAATTTTTCAAAAATCTCTTCTTTAGTCAGTGGTCGGTGTACATCTTCTCTTAAACTTTTTAATAATTCACTTCTGGCACTCATTAATAATCATCCCCAATCTTTTGCTGATTCTGATCTTAATTTTATTTATAATTAAAGTCCTAAATCATCAGAAATATCCTGCATTGCTTTTAAAGATAAATCAACAAATTCTTTTAATTCTAAATCCATCTCCTTACAGGAGGCAATTACATCTCGATCTGCACCTTTAGCAAAAGAACTATCGGAATATCTGTTTAAAACAAATTCTGTATCAATTGCATTTAACTTCTTTTCAGGATGAATTAATGCTGAAGCAACAATCAGGCCGGTTAGGGGATCTGCTGCATATAATGCTTTAGCCATTAAAGTTTTACGCGGCAGTTCATGCATTCCATTGTGAGCCCGAACAGCATCAACTATTTTTTCTTCCATTCCCATCTCTGCCAGCATATCTGCACCGATCTGACTGTGCTTTTCTGGCTGATCTGCAGTTTCCTCATAATCAATATCATGTAAGAGACCTGCCAGTCTCCATTTATGCTGATCCTTATCAAAATAATCAGCAAGTTCAGCCATCACAGCTTCAACTGCCAGACAGTGTTTGCGAAGATTTTTCTGCTTAATGTTTTCTTCCATCAAATTAAGTGCTTCTTCTCTTTCCATTAAAATCTCCTCCTCAAAAAATATTAATCTTTTTAAACTTGAATAAAACTCAGTTTTAATCCTCAATAAACTTAGATTCTGCCTGAGCCTTTAAATTACCTTCTTTATCAAAAATTTCTGCCTGAGCATAATGAACATTTACAATAGAAGTTTTTTTAGAATCTTTATAAACCCCAATTATTTCTAATTTTTCTCCAATTTCTATTGCCTTCCTGTATCTTATATTCAACTCAGCAGTAAAAGCTTTAATTCCTTTAAATCCAATCACATGTGCCATTGCCTCATCCAGCAGTGTTGCTGTTAAGCCTCCGTGAATTATTCCATCATATCCCTGATGATATTTACCGGGAATAAATTCAGCCTTAACCTTATCTTCTGAAATTGCTTCAAAATCTAAAGCCAGAGAAATCGGATTTTTATCTCCACAGGCAAAACACATTCCATCTTCTACTTCCGGCATTAAATCACTACCTTTCTATTAAAAAACCCTCCCAGCAGCATCCACTACAAGGAGGGTAATTAATCCTTTACTACTATATTAATTTTACATGAATAAAGGAGCAAATACAAGTGAAACAATAGTCATTAACTTGATTAAGATATTTAAGGATGGACCTGATGTATCCTTAAATGGATCTCCCACTGTATCACCAACAACTGAAGCAGCATGGGTATCTGTACCCTTACCACCAAAGGCTCCTGATTCAATATATTTTTTAGCGTTATCCCAGGCTCCACCGGAGTTAGCCATCATAATAGCTAAAAGCACACCGGAAGATAAAGATCCACCTAAAAGACCGCCAAGTGCCTGTACATCCCAGAGTCCAATAACTACCGGAACAACTACTGCTAAAAGACCAGGTAAAATCATTTCTTTTAAAGCAGCTGTTGTAGAAATGTCAACACATTTTCTGTGGTCAGGTTTTTGTGTTCCTTCCATAATACCCGGCATTTCTTTAAACTGTCTTCTTACCTCTTCGATCATTTCTCCAGCCGCCTTACCTACAGCCTCCATAGTAATTGCGGAGAATAGGAAAGGAAGCATGGCTCCAATAAAGAGACCAATGATCACCTGAGGATTAGTTAAAGAAATTGATTCTAAACCAACTGCCTGTGAGAAAGCTGCAAATAATGATAGAGCTGTTAAAGCAGCTGAACCAATTGCAAAACCCTTACCCATAGCAGCTGTTGTATTACCAACAGAGTCCAATTTATCTGTAATATCTCTAACTGAAGAGTCAAGCCCTGCCATTTCGGCAATTCCACCGGCATTATCAGCGATAGGACCGTAAGCATCAACAGAAAGTGTAATCCCTGTTGTAGAAAGCATACCTACAGCAGCCATTGCGATACCGTAAAGACCGGCAAAATTATAGGCTAAGTAAATAGCAACTGCAATCACTAAAATAGGAAGAGCTGTACTTCTCATACCAACAGCTAAACCACTGATTATATTCGTTGCTGTACCAGTCTGTGACTGTCGAGCAATATGTTTTACAGGACCATAATGTTCTGAAGTATAATATTCAGTAATTCTTCCAATTAAGGTACCTGCAAGCAGACCAGAAATAATTGCTACAAAAATACCAATTTGTCCTGTCAGAGAAGTTACAAGAAAATAAGCACCAATAACTGTGATCCCAGCAGCACTTAAAGTTCCTCTTTCTAGAGCCTTAGCCGGATTTCCACCCTCTTTGGCCCTAACAAAACGGGTTCCAATAATCGCCGCAATAATTCCTAAAGCTGCAATTAACATCGGCAGTAAAACATGATCGACACTTAGAGCAGTTCCTAAAGTCATAGCAGCTACAATTGAACCAACATATGATTCGAATAAATCCGCTCCCATACCTGCAACATCACCAACATTATCACCAACATTATCGGCAATAACAGCAGGGTTACGGGGATCATCCTCCGGAATACCAGCTTCTACCTTACCAACTAAGTCAGCACCTACATCAGCAGCTTTAGTATAAATACCACCACCAACACGGGCAAACAGGGCAATAGAACTGGCTCCAAAAGCAAAACCTCTAATAAATTCTACATTATGAGAAAAAAACATATATAAGATTCCAAGACCTAAGGTTCCTAAACCTACAACAGACATTCCCATTACAGTTCCACCGGAAAATGCAACTTTGAGAGCAGCATTTAATCCAGATTTAGCAGCATGAGTTGTTCTTGCATTTGACTGAGTTGCAATCTGCATTCCAATAAATCCGGCTAAAGCAGAGAAAAATGCCCCTAAAATAAATGATACTGCATACTGCCAGCCAAGGTTAGGTACTACTGTCATGATTACAGCTACTACAGCAACAAATACTGTGAGCATCTTGTATTCACGACCTAAGAATGCCATAGCCCCCTCATTGATTGCATCCGACAGTTCGGCCATTCTTTCTGTTCCCATACTTTCTTTTTTTACTTTTCCGGCAAGAATAAAAGCAAAAATTAAGGCAATTATACCTGCTAAAGGTGTATAAAAATTCATGCACCAACCTCCTTATTAATTTATATTTTTTATATGCTAATTTTGTTTAGCATCTTATCTGGTGTTTATTGCATTTAAAACTTTAAAAATTTCCCTTGCTAAATATTAGATGTTTTTATTAATAAAACTTAAACTATTTTTAATTAACTACTTATACTAATTATGAATTTTATAATACAGCCAGAATTAGAGAGTTGATCATAAATAAAATTGCTGCAACAGTTGTCGCTTTACTGATCTTATCCTCCATTTTCTTTCCTGATTTACCAAAAAATGTTGTAGCACCACCATCAATAGCACCTGATAAACCGGCACTCTTACCAGACTGCAGTAAAACACCAACTATAACTCCAATTGCTACAATAAAATGTAAAACTTTAAGAACAAACATCTTAATCTCACCTCCAGTAGTTAAGTAAAATATTGCTAGATATCCATAATTCAACACAGGTATAATTTTAACATATTAAAGATAAAAAAACAATAACCTGAGGAAGAAAAGTAGTTATTAGCCTTCAGAAAACAGTTTTCACTTCGCTGATCAGAAAACTAAGAAGATATTTCCTAATAAACTATAATCTAGAAGGCTTTTTTAGGAATATCTTCTTAATTAATTTTAAATTATTAGATTTTCTCTTCCAGCTCTGAGCGATCCACGCCCTTGATTTTTGCCAGTACTATCTCTCTAAATGAAGTTAAAAGAGAGTAAAAGATCGGAATAATAAACAGAGTTAGAAAAGTTGCAAATGTCAGACCACTAATTACTACAACTGCAATTGGTTGAGCCAGCTCTCCTCCATCTCCCTGACCTAAGGAAAGTGGAATCAGGCCCAGGATTGTTGTCAGTGCTGTCATCATAATTGGTCTTAATCTAACCACAGCTGCCTCTAAAATAGCTGTGTTTTTTTCTTTCTTTTCCCGCCGCAGATGATTTATATAGTCGACCATTACAATCGCATTATTGACTACTATACCGGCCAGAGTTATTAAACCAATTAAAGAAGCTACCGATATAGTGCTGTCAGTGATATAAATACCAAGAATAACTCCAATGATAGCCAGAGGTACAGTAAACATAATGATCAGCGGGTGAATTAAGGATTCAAACTGAGAAGCCATTACCATATAAACCAGCACTACTGCCAGCAAAAAGGCAAAGGCCAGACTCTGAAATGAACTCTGTAAATCCTGGAACTGACCTTCATAACTAAATTCATAGCCTTCAGGCAGTTCAATATTTTCATCCAACCTGTTTTGAATTCTTTCTACAGCTGTTCCGAGATCGATATCAAATAAATCAGAATTAATTTCTGCATATCTTTCCTGATTAATTCTCAGAATTTGATTTGGTCCAATTTCCACCTGCAGATCTGCAAATCTTTTAAGTGGAATTTTCACTCCAGAGGGAGCATTAATGTTGATGTTAGATAATTGAGATACAGAACTTAAATCACTCTCCCTGAGCTGAACTCTGATATCATATTCATCTCCTGCAACCTCATAACGGGTAGAAACACTGCCGCTAACAGCAGTTCGAAGAGTATTTGCAATCTGTCTGGCATTTAAGCCAAACTGACTCATCAGAGAGCGGTTAAGTTGAATTCTTAGTTCAGGTCTTCCTTCCTCAAAGCTGTCACTAATATCCCTTAAACCCTCTATATTTTCCATCTCTTCTCTGGCCAGGGTTGTATATTTTTCTAAAACCTCAAAGTCATTACCCTTAAGTTTAATATTAATTGGTTTGCCGCCACCGCCTCCACCTCCAAAACCGGTCTGGGTGCTAACCTCAAAATTAACATCCGGCAGAGATAGGCGCTGACGTACTTCTTCCATAATCTGATCTGTACTCCTATCTCTCTGATCAAGATCTTTCATCAAAACTGTAATATTACCAGAATCACTGCTGGTAGAAGTTCCCATCATATCAGCCGAGCCAACACTGCTGAAAACAGTTTTGACTTCCGGAATTGAGGCCAGTACATCTTCAGTATACTGTGCCACATTATCACTTTCGGCCAGAATCGTACTTGCCGGCAGATCATAGGAAATAGTAAACATCCCCTGATCAGATTCCGGTAAAAATTCTGTTCCAATCCCCGGAACCAGGGCCATACTTCCCACAAATAAGACAATAAGAATTAAAACAATAATCCAGCGGTGATTTAAAGAAAAACCAAGCATTCGTTTATAATTGCGGGTTACAAACCCCTGGCTACTTTCACGATCTAAATCTTTTTGACTAACTTTTAAGAAAGTAGAAGCAAGCATTGGAATTAGTGTTAAAGCAACAGCCAGTGATGCAAATAATGAAAAACTAACTGTCAGAGCCAGCTCCTTAAATAATCTGGCTGCAATTCCTTCCACAAAAAACACGGGTAAAAATACAACTATTGTGGTTAAAGTTGAAGCCGTAATTGCCATTCCAACTTCAGCACTTCCTTCTCTGGCTGCCTCAATCTTCCCGACTCCCATACTCCGATAGCGGTAAATATTTTCGAGCACCACTATTGCATTATCCACCAGCATTCCGACACCTAAGGCAAGCCCACCCAGTGAAATAATATTAATATTTAAATCAGCAAAAAACATCAAAACAAAGGTAGCTATAATGGAAACTGGTATTGCTGTTGCAATTACAACTGTACTTCTAATATTTCTTAAAAAGATAAAGAGAATTAAAACTGCTAAAAGTCCACCAATAACAGCATTTCTCTGTACACTAGCAATTGCTTTTTCGATAAAATCCGACTGGTCCATAGCAGTTATAATGTTTAGATCAGCATATTCATTCTGTATTTTTTCTACTTCAGCTTTAACTGCATTTGCCGCCTGAACAGTGTTGACATCTGTCTGTTTTTGAATTGAAAGACCAATGCTGGAATTACCATTAACTCTGGAAATTGTGCTTCGTTCAGCATAGGTATCCTGAATTGAACCTAAATCAGAAAGTTTTACATTCGAGCCGTTTCCAGTTGGAATATTAATATTTCTAATATCGTCCAAGCTTTTAAATTTACCCATAGTTCTAATTAATAAATTTCTGTCACCGCGCTGAATCTCACCGGCTGAGACATTAACATTTTCCTGAGTTAAAATACCACTGACTGTTGAGTAATCAATACCGTAATTAAATAATTTATCTCCTTCCAGAGAAACTAATATTTCTCTGGTTAGACCACCATCTAAATTAACCTGGGCAACTCCCGGCAGCCTCTCCAGACGCGGCACAATATTATCCTCAACTTCCGTTTTTAAATCTGCAAGGTTCTGATCTCCAGTAATACCATAACTTAAGATCGGAAACATTGCTGGATCAAATTTAAAAATAAGGGTGTCATCTGCTTCATCAGGTAGAAAACCGCTGATTAAATCAATCTGCTGCCTTAAATCTAAAACAGCAAAATCCATATCTGTACCCCACTCAAATTCGGCCACAATTGTTGACTGACCGGTGTCTGAAGTAGAAGAAACTGATTTAACCCCGGTAACCGTAGAAACAGAACTCTCTACCGGTTTTGTAATTAAATTTTCAATTTCTTCCGGGCCAACTCCCGAATAGGAAGTAACTACTGCAGCCCCCGGAAAAGTTACATCTGGATAGAGATCAACTTTTAATCTGCTGAAAGCAATTATTCCAATTAAAACTACCAGCAGTACTAACATTGCGGTAGTGATTCGTCTGGAGATAGAAAAGTTTGAGATTTTCATTAGTTAATCACCTCAACTTCTTCCCCGTCTGTAAGACGATTTTGTCCTCTGGTAATTACCCGATCATTTTCTGCTATCCCTGATAAAATTTCTACTAAATTATCTGAGACTATACCGATTTTTATATTTTTTCTTGCTGCCTGATTAGCTTCTACTGTAAAAAGATATGGTTCTGCAGAATCAAAGCCAATTATAGAAGAAATAGGTAAAACTAAAGTGTTATCTGCTGACTGAACACTGAAAACTGCATCTGCAAACATTCCGGGTTTTATTTTGTGCTCTGAGTTATCAACCAGCATTTTAACTGGAAAATTCTTGCTAGCCTGATCTGCTTCCGGACTGATAGTATCAATTTCAGCCCTCAATTCTTCATCTCTAACCGCCTCCGGTATAATCCGCACCTGATCTCCTTTATTTAATCTGCTCATAGTTGCTGCAGTTACAGAAACTTCAAGATAAAGCTGATCAATATCAATTACAGTAATAATCGGCTGACCGGGAGATAATATTTCTCCTGCTTCAGTCTGGACTGCCGAAATAATTCCCTTAATTGGACTTTTAATCACAGAATTAGTTAAACTTAATCTGGCCTGTTCCAGACCGGCTTCTGCCTGTCTAACCTGAGCCAGACTGGCATTCAGCTGCTCCTGAGTTGCACCTTTTTTAACCTGTTCTAAATTGGCTTCAGATACCGCAAGTCCTGCTTCTGCAGAACTAACCTGGCTCTTTGCATTTTCCAGCTGCTGTTTTAGTTGAGTTGGGTTATTAAAAGTCTGTTCTGTTAACTCATAGCTCTGCCGGGCAGTATTTAAACCTATTTTTGCCTGTTCTAAACCAATCCCGGCTGTATTAAGAGCTGATCTGGCATTTTTGTACTGACTTTCTGCACCCTCAAACTGTTTTTCTGTTATTACTTTTTCTTCAAATAAATACTGCATTCTCTCATATTCGCGCTCTGCCTGTTCAAAATTATTTTCTGCCTGATTATAGCTTTCTCTGGCACTGGCCAGCTGCTGTTCTGCATTTGCCAGCTGACTTTCGGCAGAGCTTAACTGCTGTTTTAAATTTATTTTGTCATTAAACATTTCTTCCATCAATTTTAAATTTGAACGGGCCCCTGCTAAAGACGCTTCAGCCTGGGCATAAGAAGCCTGAGCTCTATTGATTTCTTCCTGGCTGGCTCCATTTTTTAGCTGCTGATAATTTGCGCGGGCTGCTGCCAGTGAAGCTTCCGCCTGTTTGAGCTGAATATTTAACTTATCCTGATTTAATTTCAGCAGCTCCTGATCTTTTTCTACACTATCTCCAACACTGATGCTCAGCTGATCAACAATCCCGCCCAGTTCTGTTGGGATATTTACCTTTTTAAAAGCAGAAAAATTACCGGTGATTCTATCCTGAATGGAAATTTCTCTTCTCTCAGGTGCAGTAACTTCTACCGGTGCCTGAGCTGAGACACTAAAAGATAAAATACTTAAGATTAAGCTAAAAATGAATATTAAAATAATTGGTTTTTTCATTTATCTCACATCCTCAAATAATTCACTGATTCGACCCGTATTATACAGCAGTTTATATAGATTAATTTCATAATTATATTCTGCCTGCAGCAGAGAAATCTGAGCCTGTTTATAGGAGGTCTGGGCATTAATTACATCAATGTTGGTTCCAATACCTGCCTGATAACTTTTATTGGTCAGCTCCAAATTTTCCTCTGCATTCTCTAAAGAAAGCTGTTCTAGATTTATCATTTCCTCTGAATGTTTTAAAGATAATAAAGTATCTTCAATTTCAATCTTAATTGATTCTTCCAAATCAATTTTTGAATTCTGAAGATTACCGGCTTCAATCTCCTGTTTTTCTTCATTTAAACTGGATTTCCCTCCATCATAAAGAGGGATAGATCCACTTAATGTTATATTCCAGCTGCCAGCACTGAAATCAAGTTCTGAACCCTGCCAGTTATAGGACCCATTTAAAGAAATCTGCGGCCGATAGGGATTGCCTTCCAGTTCTTTTTGTTTTTCAATTATCTGCTGATTAATACCTAAAGAGCTCAGTTCAGATCTATTTTCCAGAGCTAGATTAATTAATTTATCAAGCTCAGTTTCTGGATTGGGATTTTTTTGGGGAACAGAAACTGAATATAACTTACTGCTGTCACCTAAAAGCTGAGCCAGACGCTTACGGGCAATCTGCAGCTGATTTTGAGCAGCTATTAGATCTTCTTCAGCCTTACGCTGTTCAATTTGGGTCTGCAGTAAATCCTGTCTTAAACTGGTTCCTGCCTCATTATTAACCTTAACTATCCGAAGATGCTCATTAACCACATCTAAAGAATTTTCTCTAATTTCAACCATTCCCTGGGCCTGGAGAACTCCATAATAGGCCTGAATCAAATTAAAAAAGCTCTGATCTAACTGTTTTTGATATTCGATTCTGCTGATTTCAAGTCCGAGCTCAGAGATATCTTTACCAATTCTGACTCGTCCCCCCAGATAAAGGGGCTGATTGAGTGAAAGAGAGGTGCTGTAATTTTCATCAGAAGTTTCTGTCATCGGAAAACCTTGCTGTAGAAAATTATAATTTGGATCAGCTAATCTTTCAAAATCAATTGTCATCTGTCCTGACTCCATCTTCGTATATGAACTCTGCAGATTGGCTGTTGGATAATAACCACTGCCGCTCAATTCAACATCTTTATTTGCCTTTTCTATATTCTGACGGCTGATCTGCAGCTGCCTGTTGTTTTCCTGCAAAATCTCTGCCGCCTCAGTTAAGGAAATATCATTTATTTCCTCTTCAGATGCTGCAGACAGCGGTAGAAGTATGATAATTAGCAAAATTGTTAATATTAAATTAAAAAAAATAGATTTATGCATTCTTAAACCTCCTTTGAAATCCCCTGTCTAATAAAATCATAAATAAAATCAACATCTGCTTTAACTGTAGCTAAATTATAATATAATTCCTGAGATTGAGTGTTAAAAATCAGGGTCAAAATCATTACAGCTGTATTATGTGGATTAGTTGATTTTATACTTCCTTCCTCAATTCCCTGTTCGATTATTTTTCTTATCATATTAACTGCAGCTTTATGTCTTTCAATCATTTTTTTCTGAAATTCACTGCTGATCAGCTGAATGTTATTCTGCAGTATATTTCCCATTTTCGCATTTTCGGCCAGCATATTTATACTAAAATCAATAATCTGATATATTTTTTGTTCAGCATTTAAGTTCTCTAACTCTATTCTTTTGTAATTTTCATTAAAATAATCAAGTCCAGCTAAAACTAATTCTCTAAATAGATCCTCTTTGCTGTCAAAGTGCCAGTAAAGTGTACCTTTGCTTACTCCTGCTTCTTCGGCAATCATTGACATTGAAGTAGCATGATAATTATTAGTTGAAAATAGGTTAAGAGCTGCGGTTAAAATTTCTTCTCTGGTGTCCTGTGCCATAAGATCCTCCTCTCGACTAACCGGTCAGTATAGAGATATTATATTCAATTTATGCATTAAAAGCAAGTGTTATATTTAACAATTTACATAAAAAAAGACCGGGCAGAGAATAAACTCCACCCGGTCCTTTGACCGATCATTATTTTGTTATTAAATTGTTTTTACTTAAGGTTAAAGAATGCTTCTTTACCTGCATACTGAGCTGCATCTCCCAGGCTTTCTTCGATTCTTAGAAGCTGGTTGTACTTGGCAACTCTTTCGGAACGTGCAGGAGCACCAGTTTTAATCTGGCCTGTATTCATTGCTACAACAAGATCAGAAATTGTTACATCTTCTGTTTCACCTGAGCGGTGAGATACAACAGAAGTAAAGCCTGCTCTTGTAGCCATCTTAATTGTATCTAAGGTCTCAGTTAAAGAACCAATCTGGTTAACCTTAATTAAGATTGAGTTAGCACTTTCTTCTTCAATACCTCTGCTTAGTCTTTCTACATTAGTAACAAAGAGGTCATCTCCAACAATCTGCAGACGGTCACCCAGGCGTTCAGTTAGCTGAGCCCAGCCGTCCCAGTCATCTTCATCCAGACCATCTTCCAGTGAAATAATAGGATACTTATCAATTAATTCTGCATAGAAATCTACCATTTCTTCGGAAGTCTTTTCTACACCTTCACCGGCAAGTACATACTTACCGTCTTTGTAAATTTCAGATGCTGCTGCATCAATAGCAAGATAGAAGTCTTCACCAGCTTCATATCCTGCAAGCTCAATAGCTTCTACAATTACCTGCAGAGCTTCTTCGTTGGAGCCTAAGTCAGGTGCAAATCCACCTTCATCACCAACACCAGTACCCAGACCTTTTTCCTGCAGTACTTTCTTTAAGTTATGATAAACTTCTGCACCCATCTGCAGAGCTTCGCGGAAGCTTACTGCACCAACAGGCATAATCATAAACTCCTGTAAGTCAACATTGTTATCAGCATGTTCTCCACCATTCAGGATGTTCATCATTGGTACCGGCAGAGTTTTGGCATTCATTCCACCAATATAGTTATAGAGGAAAGTACCTGTAGCTTCTGCTGCTGCTTTAGCAACTGCCATTGATACACCTAAAATTGCGTTGGCACCTAATTTCCCTTTGTTCTCAGTCCCATCCAGTTCGCGCATTAAGTTATCAATTTCAATCTGCTCTCTAACATCATAACCAATTAATTCAGGTGCGATTACTTCATTTACATTTTCAATCGCATCTAAAACACCCTTACCGAGGTAGCGGTCACCACCATCTCTTAATTCTACCGCTTCGTACTCACCGGTTGAGGCACCAGATGGAACAGCAGCTCTACCCATTACCCCATCTTCTAGAACTACTTCTACCTCTACAGTTGGATTACCACGTGAATCCAAAATTTCTCTTGCATAAACATCTACAATTGTTGTGTTTAACATTATTAATTGACCTCCTTATAATTTTACCGTGAATCTTTTTTAATGAAACTATTTTAAGTTATATTTTAGCAGAGACAGCAGATACTGCCCCTGCTGATAAATAAATTTGTAATTTATTTTTCTTTATCTATGTCAATTAGCAGAGATTTACCGGTCATTTTTTCTGGCTGTTCAATACCCAGTATTTCCAGCATTGTGGGTGCTAAATCAGCTAATTTACCGGAAGCAATTGACTTATTCTCCGGCCCTCCCACATAATAGAGAGGAACAATATTGGCAGTATGAGCTGTAAAGGGAGAACCATCATCTTCTTTCATCTGTTCACCATTACCATGGTCAGCTGTAATTAAAGCCTGGCCGCCTTTTTCCAAAATAGCCGGAACTATCTTCGATAAACACTCATCTACAGTTTCTACAGCTTCAATAGCTGCATCCATAAATCCAGTATGTCCCACCATATCTATATTGGCATAGTTTAGAATGATTACATCATATTCTTCTGCTTCAATTTTTTCCAGGAGCTTATCTGTTACCTCATAGGCACTCATCTCAGGCTGCATCTCATAGGTTGCAACCTGTGGTGAAGGAATCAAAATCCGATCTTCACCTTCATTTGGCTCCTCAACTCCTCCATTAAAGAAGAAAGTAACATGAGCATATTTTTCAGTTTCAGCAATTCTGAGCTGTTTTAAACCTTCACGGCTTAAAACTTCACCCAGACCGTCTTCAATTTCTACCGGCTCAAATGCAACAGGTAGATCAAATTCTTCATCATATTCTGTCATTGTGACATAATAGAGATCCTCTGGATGTTCCGGTTCTCGCTCAAAACCATCAAAGCCATCAATAGTAAGAGCTTTAGTAATCTGACGAGCTCTATCAGCTCTGAAGTTAAAGAAAATAACTGAATCATGATCATTCATTGGACCTACAGGCTCACCATCCTCAGTGATCACTGTAGGAATAACAAATTCGTCTTCTACATCTTCTGCATAGGATGCTTCTACAGCCTCAACTGCATCTTCTGCCTGATTTCCTTCTCCCAGAACCAGCATATCATAGGCTTTTTTAGTTCTCTCCCAGCGATTATCACGATCCATTGTGTAATAACGGCCGCTGACAGTTGCTATTTTACCGGTTCCAACTCTATCTATTTCGTCCTGCAGTTCTTTTAAATAACCGGTTCCACTGGAAGGTGGTGTATCTCTACCATCCAGAATTGGGTGGATATATACTTTTTCCAGACCTGCTTTATCAGCCATCTCAATTAAACCAAAGAGATGTTTAATGTGGCTGTGTACACCACCATCAGATAAAAGCCCGATTAGATGCAGGGCTCCATCATTATCTTTAGCATGCATTACAGCTTTTTTTAAAGCCTCGTTGTCTAAAAGTTTGTCGTCTGCTATAGCTTTATTGATTCTTGTAAAATCCTGATAAACTATGCGGCCGGCACCAATATTTAAGTGGCCAACCTCAGAGTTACCCATCTGTCCTTCCGGCAGGCCAACAGCCTCTCCGGATGGCTTTAAAATTGAATGTGGATACTCGTTATTCAGCTTATCTAAGAAAGGAGTATCTGCCTGATAGACAGCGTTCCCTTCTGCATTTTCGTTAATTCCCAGCCCATCTGCAATGATCAGGGCCAGTGGTTTAGGTCTTGCCATAATAAATCCTCCTTATAATCTTGCTTATTTACTTATAGATTTCGGCAGTTTTTAAAATAATCTCAGAGAAAGAATCAGCCTTTAGACTGGCTCCACCAACTAAAGCACCATCAATCTCTGCCTGTGCCATAATTTCTTCTACATTGTGAGGCTTAACACTGCCGCCATACTGAATTCTAATCTTATCAGCAGCCTCAGGATATTCTTTTCTAATATTTTCTCTAATAATTTTAATCACCCGATTGGCTTCCTCAGCAGAAGCAGTTTCGCCTGTACCAATTGCCCAGATTGGCTCATAAGCAATTACTACATCTTCTACCTGAGCTTCATCAAGTCCTGCCAGGGCAGAATCAACCTGAAAGTTAACCTTGGCCTCTATCTGCTCGGCTTTTCTTTCTTCTAAAGTTTCTCCAACACAGACTATTGGTTTCACACCATGTGAAAGTGCAGATAAAACTTTTTTATTTACTTCATAATCTGTTTCACCAAAAATTTCTCTTCTTTCGGAGTGACCAACAATTGTATATTCAATCCCGCTGTCCGCCAGCATTTTTGCTGAAATTTCTCCGGTATAGGCTCCGGAATCTTTCCAGTAAATATTTTCAGCACCTGTTACAATGTCACTGCCCTGAGCAGCTTCTTTAACAGTTGTTAAACAGAGAGCTGTCGGACAGATTCCCATTTCAACATTTTCTACACCTTTAACTTTATCTTTTAAAGCTGTAATCATCGCTTCAGCTTCTTCAACATTTTTATTCATTTTCCAGTTTCCACAAATAAATGGTTTACGCATTAATATTCCTCCTCAAACCCTGCCCAAATGCAAAGTTTTTGTTTAGAATTTTTTTGATAATTAAGCTAAATGACTTAGCCAGTTATAACTGTCTTAAAATTACTCAACATCGTCAAGTGCAGCAACACCGGGAAGTTCTTTACCTTCAAAGAACATTAAGGAAGCTCCACCACCGGTAGAAATATGGCTCATCTGATCAGCAACTCCGGCTTCATTAATTGCAGCAGCAGAATCGCCACCACCGATTACAGAATGTGCATCTGATTCGGCAAGTGCTTTTGCTAACTCAACAGTACCGTGAGCAAATTTCTCCATTTCAAAGACTCCTAAGGGTCCATTCCAGATAACTGTTTTAGCTGTTTTAATAATTTCTTTGTAGTTTTCTAAGCTCTGAGGGCCGCCGCAGTCTAAGATCTGCCAGCCAGCAGGAACTTCTTTTACTGAAACGGTCTGAGTATTTGCATCATTGGAGAAATCATCAGCAATTACAACATCAACAGGAAGTACAATCTCTACTCCCTTTTCTTCTGCTTCTGCCATTAATTCTTTAGCTAAGTCAATTTTATCAGATTCAACTAAAGAATCTCCAACTTCATAACCTTTGGCCAGCAGGAAAGTATTTGCAATTCCACCGGCAACAATTAATTTATCTACTTTATTAATTAAATTTTTAATTACATCAATTTTATCAGAAACCTTGGCTCCACCCATAATTGCCACAAATGGACTTTCTGGATTTTCCATTACTTCACCTAAGGCATTTAATTCTCTCTGCATCAGAAAACCTGCAGCAGCCGGTAAATATTCTGTAACCCCAACAGTTGTTGCATGGGCTCTGTGAGCAGCACCAAAGGCATCATTTACATATAAGTCAGCAAGTGAGGCCAGTTCTTTAGCAAATTCTGGATCATTTGCTTTTTCCCCGGCATGGAAGCGGCTGTTTTCTAAGACTAAAACTTCACCGTTTTCCAGATTATCTGCTGCCTTTTTAACTTCCTTACCGATACAGTCATCGGCTTTTTTAACTTCTTTGTTTAGTAAATTAGCCAGTGCTTTGGCAACCGGATCCATTCTTAAATCATCTTTAGCTTCTCCACCCGGACGACCGAGATGAGAAATAAGTAATACTTTTGCCTCTTCTTTAATTAAATACTCAATTGTTGGCAGAGCAGCTTTGATTCTGGTTTTATCTCCAACAACTCCATCTTTGAGAGGAACATTAAAATCTACTCTAACTAAGACTTTCTTTCCTTTAAAATCCATATCTTTAAGTGTTTTTTTCATTTTTAATACCTCCATATTAATTAGCAGTTACTAATTTTTAACAGCTTGTTTAAAAGGCTTAATCTCTATTTCTAAAAATAAGGCAAAAAAATTTATTGAGAAAATTTCAGGGCAGGCAAACAGCCCCACCCTGAAATAATTTTT
>JBKHFK010000005.1:0-18568 GCA_046540295.1 Halanaerobium sp. | reverse complement strand
TTCATTTCTTTAATAATAACAGCATTTGTGAACTTTTTCAAGTGTTTATTTAAAATAGAAGTAAATCCTTTTAGTAAGGTCTATTTTTATTTAACTCAATAATTTACTCTAAAAATTTAACGATTAATCGAAAGTGCCATCCGGCGATAACTGTGTCTTTTACCCCTAATTGTTTTAGATAGAGCTAAAATATTTTCCGGTAAAGCTATACCTCCATAAGCTGCGTCACCGATATGTTGAATATCCGCTCCTGCCATTTTACTCATTAATGCTATTTCTCTAATAGTTTCCTGATCAGCACTTTCCTGTGAAGTTCCAATCGCTGTTAAAGCCAGTTTCCCTCGATTATGAATTAACTTTACTATTTCTTTTAAAGAATGCAGATCAATTCCAGGTACTGTTCCTGCTGCCGGCAGCAGAATAATATCAGTTCCGGCTGAAATTAAAGAATCTATATACTTTGCTGCCAGATAATCTTCGTCGATCCCCGCCATATGCATTTTTCCTGCAGTAATAATAATCTGATCTCCAAAATTTTGATCTGCTATTTTAACCGCTTCAATTATTGCCTGATTGCTGACACCTACAGAAGGATTACCGGTAAAAGTAATCATATTAAAACCGGCACTAACTGCCAGTTCTATATTTTCCAGAGTTGCTCTGCGTCCAGAACTCAACTCCACAAAGTGATCTGTTTGATCATTTACTTTACTGACCGGCTCCAGATTAATACCCAGGGGCCTTCCACATATTCTTTTAAGTTCCTTTACTATTTCTGCAGAACTGCCATTTTTTATATTTTTAAAATACGGCTTGCTTAAATCAAATAAATTTAAAAGCAAAATATCTGCGCCAAAAGCTGCTGCTAATTCAGCGTTGCTGACATCTTGGAATAGTGATTCTTCTCCTATCACCTCTGAAATTATTGTTCTTCCCTCTGATAATTTTATCGACTGCAAAAGTTCTTCTTTATTATAGTTTAGAAGTTCTGAACTGCTGGAACTTAAAAGTCTTTTAACCATTTCTAACCCCTTCTTTCAAAAGTATTTAAACTTTTAATAATTTTTTAAGCCGGAGTTTGAACTCCGGCTTACTTTTGGGCATTAATTTAATCTAGTCTTCCATTAATTTTAATTCCTGCTTGAGGTCATCAGCAATCATTTCTGCCTTTGTACCTACAACAACTTGAGCATTATTTTTATTTGCCTTCAAAACTCCGGTTGCACCAAGTTCCTGCAAGCTTTTTTCATCAATTTTAGAAGTATCTCTGAGCTCAAGACGAAGTCTCGTAATACAGGCATCTATATCTTTAATATTTTCTTTTCCACCCAGTGCTTTAATATAGGCTCTTGACCTATTTTGGCCTTTACCTCGTGTTTCAAATGAATTCTGTTTCTGCCTCTGAGATTCGGGCATTACACTTATATCAGTTCCAGCTGCTTCCGTCTCCAGACGTCCTGGAGTTGGTATGTTGAACTTCAGAATCGCAAACCGGAAGAGGAAATAATAAACAACAAAAAATACAATTCCAATCGGTATAATTAATATCGGTCTGGTCCCAAGTCCATAATTTAGAAAATAATCAATAGCTCCTGCCGAAAATCCAAATCCATGCTGAATTCCAAGTATATAAGTAACAACCAGTGATAATCCGGTTAAAACAGCATGAATTAAATATAATACCGGTGCCAGAAACATAAATGCAAATTCAATTGGTTCAGTAATTCCTGTTAAAAATGAAGTCAAAGCTACACTTAAAAAGATACCGGAAACTGCTGCCTTGTTTTCTGGTTTAGCAGTATGATACATTGCCAGAGCTGCAGCAGGAAGTCCAAACATCATCATCGGGAAAAACCCGGACATGAAAAATCCAGCTGAGGGATCACCAGCAAAAAATCTTGAAAGATCACCTGTAACAACCTCTCCAGCTGCGTTTGTAAACTCACCAAATACAAACCAGATAAAGCTGTTTAAAACATGGTGCAGTCCAAGAGGAATTAATAAGCGATTTAAGAACCCATAGACAAATACTCCCAGAGCGCCAGCATCAATTATCCACTGACCTGCCAGCTGTATAGCTTCCTGAATTGGAGGCCAGATAAAACCAAATATGCCGGCCAGTACTACAGCCGCAGCCCCGGTTACAATTGGAACAAAACGGCGTCCCCCAAAAAATCCTAAAAAATCAGGTAATTTAATATCATGATAACGATTATAAAGAGCACCAGCAGTTAAACCACCGATAATACCTGCTAAAACTCCCATATTAATATCTGAATTAATAGCCTGAGTACCATTATCGATCACAAGATAACCCACAGCGCCTGCCAGACCGGCAGAACCTGAGCTGTCATGGGCAATACCAACTGCCACCCCAATACCAAATAATAAAGCCAGATTATCAAAAATTGCAGAACCGGCAGCCATTATAAATGGAATATTAAAAACATCTTCAGCTCCCAGTCTCAATAATAAAGCTGCTGCAGGTAAGACTGCAATTGGCAGCATCAGAGATTTACCAATACGCTGTAATTGA
Organism: Halanaerobium sp.; assembly: GCA_046540295.1. GTDB lineage: Bacteria > Bacillota > Halanaerobiia > Halanaerobiales > Halanaerobiaceae > Halanaerobium. The sequence continues at coordinate 16,032 of JBKHFK010000005.1, read as the reverse complement.
GAAAATAATTTTTTCAATTAAATCAACCTCCCTGTTTTTTAAAAAAATAAATTAATAATTTAAACTACCTTCCCTCCTCTATTTGTATCCCCCTTAAAAATAATAAAGTTATAATTTCCTGAATAATGGGATTTGAATTTTGCGAATATTAACTCTACTCTTAATTATACTCAACTACTGTTTTAGTGTCAAGATAATCTATAATAGGTAGTAATTTCTATCAATAAGCAAAAAAGCCGCTCTGATGAAATTTCACCAGAACGACCTTAGTCTAATTATTATTCTAATTTGAAGAAATCATATTATTAATTCTTTGGTCTTGACTTATATTTTGTATGCAGAAGGTGATGTGACTCTCCACCTAAAGGTTCACCTAAGAATTCGTCATATAATTTTATAATCTGAGGATTTTCATGTGATTTTCTAATTTTACTGCTGTCATCAATACTGGCAAGACCCTGTCCGCGTTTAACTTTTTTCTCATTTGTTGCCGGACGCGGCTGTCCACCACCACCGACACAGCCGTGAGGACAGGCCATAATTTCAATAAAATCTAAATCACTTTTTCCAGCTCTTACTTCTTCTAATAATTTTTGAGCATTACCAAATCCATTTGCAATTCCTACCTTGATAACTCGATCACCAATTCTTACTTCAGCTTCATTAATACCTCTAAAACCTAAGTTAAGTCTTTCTAAAGGCTCACCTGTTAGTTTTTCTTTAACGGTTCTAACTGCGGCTTCCGCAACTCCACCGGTTGTTCCAAAAATAGTACCGGCACCTGTTGATTCGCCCATCAGTTCATCAAAATCATCATCTGGTAAAGAAGTAAAATCAATACCCATTTCTTTAATCATCCGGGCAAATTCTCTGGTAGTTAAAACTGCATCTGTATCTTTAAAGTCAGAACTGTTAATCTCTTCTCTATCTTTTTCGAATTTTTTAGCTGTACAGGGCATTACTGCAACTGTATAAATTTTTTCTGGATCAACTCCGGTCTGATCTGGATAATAGGTTTTGCTCAAAGCTGAAAACATCTGCATTGGGGATTTAGCGGATGAGAGATGCTGCAATAAATCAGAAAAATTATGCTCTGCACCTTTAACCCATCCCGGACAGCAGGAAGTGATATGAGGCAGTTCTCCTTCTCCATTTAACTTCTTTAAAAATTCACTACCTTCTTCTAAAATAGTCAGATCAGCTGCAAAATCAGTAGAAAATACCTGATCAAAACCAAGCCTTCTTAAAGCAGTCACCATTTTACCGGTAACAACTGTTCCAGTTTCCATTCCAAATTCTTCTCCCAGAGTTGCCTGAATTGAGGGTGCAGTCTGTACCAGCACATGTTTCTCATCATCTTCTAAAGCAGCCCAGACTTTATCAATTTCATTAAACTCAGTAATTGCTCCCACAGGACAGACAGTGGCACACTGACCGCAGTTAACACAGTTGATTTCTGCCTGTGGTAAATCAAAGGCAGTAGTTACTATTGAATCAAATCCACGCTGAGTAAACTGCAGTGCAGAAACTCCCTGAACTTCTTCACAGATCCGCACACAGCGTCCGCAGAGAATACATTTATTGGGATCTCTTTTTAATGCAGGTCCAACTGTATCGAGCTCATATTCACTCTGTTCCCCTGCATATTTTTCTACTTCTTCTTTTGTTATTCCGAGTTCATAGGTTAAATCCTGAAGTTCACACTGTCCATTACGATCACAGCCAAGACAATCATTAGGGTGATTTGCCAGTAATAAGTCAACATTTTTTCTTCTGGCTTTTCTGGCTTTCATACTTCGGGTATTAATCTCCATTCCATCTCTAACTGGTGTGGCACAGGATGCAAGCAGTTTGCCGCTTTCCTCATCCTCTACTACACAAACCCGACAGGCTCCATGTAGACTTAAATCCGGATGATAACATAAGGTCGGAACATGTATCCCGATCTCTTTTGCCGCATCCAGTATAGTACTATCTTCTTCAACTTCTACAATCTGTTCATCTATTGTTAATTTAACTTTGCTCATTAATTTCCCTCCTATTATCAGAGTTTATCCCTGTGAAATTGCGTCTACAGGACATTCAGGCTCACAGGCTCCACAGGCTATACAAACATCTGGATCTATTGTAAATGGATTCTTAATTTCTCCACTAATTGCATCAACAGGACATACTTTGGCACACTTGCTACAGCCAATACAGGCTTCTTCGTCAATTACATAAGAACTTACCAGATCAGCACAGACACCAGCCGGGCAGTTGTGATTATGAATATGATCTTCATACTCATCCCGGAAATATCTAATTGTACTTAAAACTGGATTTGGAGCAGACTGTCCAAGACCACATAAGGAAGTGCTCTTAATATGTTCTCCCAGTTCCAGTAATAAGTCAATATCTCCTTCTTTACCCTCACCTTCGGTAATTCTATTTAAAATCTCCAGCATTCTTTTTGTTCCCTCACGACAGGGAGTACATTTACCACAGGATTCACTCTGAGTAAAGTTTAAGAAAAATCTTGCTACATCAACCATACAGGAGTCTTCATCCATTACAACCATCCCACCTGAACCCATCATAGTTCCGGCATCTAATAAAGAATCATAATCGATCGGCAGGTCTAAATAATCTTCTGGCAGACAGCCTCCAGAAGGACCACCGGTCTGGACAGCTTTGAATTTTTTGCCCTGACCTAAACCTCCACCAATTTCAAAAATTACTTCTTTTAAAGTTGTTCCCATTGGCACTTCTACCAGGCCGGTATTGTTTATCTTCCCGGTTAAAGCAAATACCTTGGTCCCGGAACTGCCTTCAGTTCCAATAGCGGCAAAACTATCTGCCCCTTCATTTATAATATAGGGAATATTTGCATAGGTTTCTACATTGTTAATATTAGTAGGTTTACCCCAGAGTCCTCTGACTGCCGGATAAGGGGGTCTTGGTGTGGGCATACCTCTTTTACCTTCAATAGAGTTCATTAGAGCTGTTTCTTCACCACAAACAAAGGCTCCCGCACCTTTTTTAATCTGAAGTTTGAAATTAAAGCCGCTGCTGAAAATGTCTTCACCTAAAAGACCATATTCTTCAGCATCTTCTATAGCTTTTTCCAGGCGTTTAATTGCCAGCGGATATTCTGCTCTAACATAAACATAACCCTCATCAGCACCAATTGCATAAGCTGCAACCAGCATTCCTTCAATAATTCTGTGGGGATCTCCTTCTAAAATACTGCGGTCCATAAAGGCACCCGGGTCACCCTCATCAGCATTACAGATAACATATTTTTTATCTCCATCAGAATTTTTGGCAAACTGCCATTTTAAACCTGTTGGAAATCCTCCTCCACCTCTGCCGCGAAGCCCGGAATCTTTTACAGCATCTACAACCTCCTGAGCATCCATTTCAGTTAGTGCTTTACCGGCTGCTTCATAACCACCTAAAGCAATATATTCATCAATATCTTCCGGATCAATCTGACCACAGTTGGCCAGCGCAATCCGCTGCTGTTTTTTATAAAAATCTATATCCTGATAGGATGGAATTTGTTGATCTGTCATCGGTTCTTTAAAGAGCAGTCTTTCTACTGTTCTTCCTTTTAAAAGATGTTCTTCTACTATTTCTGCTACATCATCTGACTGCACCTCACAGTAAAATACACCTTCTGGATAAACAATCATAATTGGTCCCTTTTCACAAAATCCATGGCAGCCAGTTTCTACAATTTTTATTTCTCCACTTAAATCATTTGCAGCCAACTCTTCTTCTAGAGATTCTTTTAAAGTGTCAGCTCCAGATGATACACATCCTGTTCCTGTACATATTAATACATGGGAACGATAAATAGAATCCTTCATTTACAAGTGCCTCCTTATTTTTCTTATTGGTGTCTGGCGATTACTAAATCACTAACTATATTACCGTTAACTACATGTTCTAAAATGATTTTTTGTACATCAGCTTCACTTAAATTTCCATAAGTAATTTTTTCTTTGCCAGGAAGCTTAACATCGATCAAAGGTTCTTTTTCACACATTCCGATACAACCGGTTTGAGTTACTCTAACATCCAGATCGCGTTTTTCTACTTCTGCTAACACAGCTTTTAAAATATTTCTGGCACCTGCTGCAATACCACAGGTCCCCATTCCAACAATAATTTCAGCTCTTGTTCCCTGATCACGCTTTTTCATTTCTTTCTGCACTTTATTTCTTAATTCTTTTAATTCAGCTAAAGATTTCATTAAAAAGCTTCACCTCCGCGGATTTCTGCTAAATTTTCTTCAATATATTCTCTAATCCAGGCAGTTATCTGCCGGGACTGAATTGAAAGGTCATCCAATTCAGCTTTAATTTCTCTGCTGTCAAAATAAAAATCCTGATCCTGATATTGATGCTGATAAACAAGATCAACCTGCTCACCATTTGCTGCAATAAAATTACTGATCGTAGTTGTCATATCTCCCAGAGGAGCACGATCTATATGATTATATTCAAATTCAGCTGTGACTCTGGTTCCCTCTCCCGGTTCTGAATTAATTTTAAAATTTCCTGAACAGCTTTCTGCAGCTGATTTAAATAAAGACAGACCCAGACCCACATCCCTGGTGGTTCGAGAAGTAATAAAGGGATCAGTAATTTCTTCTAATTTTTCTCGCTCTATACCACTACCATTATCTTCAATAATAATTTTCAAAAGATTATCCTGCAGATTTTCTTCAATTTTTATTTTTATTAAATCAGCCTCTGCTCTGCGAGAATTTTCTATAATATCTAAAATATGAAGAGATAATTCTCTCATTTTATTGATACTTTGCTATAATACCAGGTATTTTTTCCGGAGTTAAGCGACCATGAGTATCATCATTAATCATAATAACTGGGGCCAGACCACAGGCACCAATACAGGCTACAGACTCAAGTGTAAATTCTAAGTCATCAGTTGTTTCTCCAGCATCAATTCCAAGTTCATCTTTAATAGCGTTTAGAATACCTTCTCCACCTCTAACATGACAGGCTGTACCCATACAAACTCTGATTATATTATTACCTCTCGGCTGCTGATGGAACTGACTGTAAAAAGTAACAACTCCATAAACCTGACTTAAAGAAAGGTTTAAACCCAGAGCTATCTCTTTCATTACCTCTTCTGGTAAATATCCATATTCATCCTGCGCTTCCTGTAAAACAGGAATCAAATATCTCTCTTTCTTTTCATAACGGGATAAAATCTCATTTACTGGTTCTAAATACTCAGCTAATTTTTCTTCTGTCATCTCTGCCATCAATAATTACCTCCTTGATAAATTAAGTGTTAATTAATTCAATTTTTCTACCTTCCTGTTTTTGCAGAGCCTTTTTAAATTCTGCAAATGAAAACTTTTCAACTATTAATCTCTGATAAGCTTTAATTTCCCTAAGATAATGACTATCAGAATTCTGCATAAATTGTAGTTCTTTTAAATAAGGAAATTTCTCTAATAAAGAATCGGGATCAGTATTTTTGGATATTTCAGCTGTAGTTAAATTAAGTTCAGGTGGAATAAAACCCAGCTGAGAAATAATACTGTGCTTTCTATCAAGATGGGAAGGTACAACCACCCCACCCAGCTTTTCGACCTGGTCCAGACACTGCTCCAGACTTAAATTTACTGCTCCTGCAAGCATTTTTTTTAACTTAGACTGATATTGATCATTATAATCACACTTTATTTGAGGACCAAAAAAATCCTCATCATTTTCCTGCTCGGGTAGACCTCTATATACTATTTTTTGCCACTTAAAAAGACTATTCAGATCCGGGAAATAGCATAAAATATGAATCTCTTCTTTTGTTTCAGCCTCCATTGCCGGAATAAAATTCAAATTATGATTTTCACAATGATCTTTAAAAACCTCTACATTTTCTGCACTGTTGTGGTCTGTTAAAGCTAAAACTTCAATTCCTTCCTTTTTTGCTTTTTTTACTATCTCTAAAGGGGTCATTAAAAGATCACCACAGGGAGATAATACAGAATGGAGATGAAGATCAGCCTTTAATTTTAGCATTTAAATATTACTTTCACAAAAACTGCAGGCTAGAGCATAACTTTTTTTCTTAGTCTTTAAGAGATTAACTCCTTTTTGACAGGCCCTCTGAACGGCATTTTCTTCATAATCAAAATTTTCTACCAGAATAACGGCAGAAAGTTCAACTAATAACGCTACAGCCACAACATTCTGATGTCCCTGTACAGTAAGCCAGAGATTATCCTTTTCTGCTCTAGCCATTACGTTACTTAAAAGATCTCCAATATAAGCTCCTTCAACTTTTTTTTCTAAATCTGGACCAGCAACCACTTCTAAATCAAATTGATCTACAAGTTCTTTAACTGTCATCTGCTTCCTCCTTTTTTGATGCCATCACCGGTGGAAGTTCATGTGCCAGAATCGAAAGTTCATCTGCCAGTTTACCAAGCTCTTTTCTTAACATAAATATACAGTCAGCCCTGCTCGCACGTCCATTAATTACATCTTCCGCAAAAGTCTTGCAGTCCGGTGCTCCACAGGCTGCACAATCTAAGCCGGGTAAAATTTCAATTTCTTTCTGCAGCTTTTCAAGTTTCTGCATTGCTTTCTTAAAGTCATTATCCAGTTTTGATACATTATCTGCCTTAATTTTTTCGGGAAGAGCAAAATTGTAAAAGTCATCCTCTTCTTTTTTCAATTTTAAATTATGTTCTTGAGTAATTTTTTTAATTTCTTTAATTCTTTGTTCTAAGTTAAACTGAGCCTGAAATGGATTAATAACATTTAAAACTCCACCAATACAGCCACTTATACAGGAAGTAAGTTCAAAATATCTAACTGCTTCTGGAATATTATTTCTTTCAATTTCATTTAACAATTTCTTGACTTCAGTAATACCCGAAACACTAAGAGTATTTAGTTCCTGCCAGGATTTTAAAATACTTTCCTCTCCACCTTCACCGCCCCAAACAGTAGCAAGGCTGATCAAATTATTTTCAGATTCTGGCAGTTCAACATCTTCTAAAGATTCATATATTTTCTGATAGATATTCTCGACTCCAATCGCCCCATTTAAAAAACTTTTTTTCTGACCGACTGCCCGGTTCACATTAGTTAGCTTTGCCGGACAGGGTGTTAAAAAGAAAATATCCGGGTCAATATTTTTTTCTTCTTTAAACTTTTTTTCCAATCTTTCGGCAATCAGTTCTACCGGTGATTTTAAGGGGATTAACATTTCAATTAGGTCGGGGAATTGAAGTTTAATCAGTCTAACAATTACCGGACAGGAAGTAGAAATATAACTGCCGGTATTATTATTTAAAAAATCAAGTGTTCTACGGGACAAAGCAGCTGCTGCATCTGCTACATCAAAAACAGCTTTAAAACCAAGTTTTTTAATTGCTATTTTTATTTTCTGGGGTGATATTCTGGCTGAAAACTGACTGTAAAAACTTGGAGGAATCAATAGAATAGGATATTCATTATTTTCCATTATTTCTTCCAGTTGATCTGTTTTTGTATATTTAGCATGATACTCGCAGGCTCTAATACATTCCGCACAATCTATACATAAATCTTCTTTGATCCAGGCATTACCCTGATGAACACGAATTGCTCTGGTTGGACAGCCCTTAACACAATTGGTACATCCCTCACATTTTTCTTCTTTTAAGAGCACAGAATGCTTTTTGGTCATTATTAACCTCCTGCTGCAGCTATCAATTAGTTAGATTAATTATTACTTTAACATGAGTTCCATTTTCTCTGGATGATTTGACATCGATCTGATCTGCATAACGCTTTACATTAACCAGCCCCATTCCAGCTCCAAAACCCATCTCACGAATTTGATCACTGGCGGTAGAAAAACCGGCTGTAAATGCTTTATCCAGATCCTCTATCCCAGGGCCACTGTCATCAACCCTTATCTCAAGTTCATCTTCAGAAATCAAAGCTGTAATTTCTCCCCCGTGAGAATGAATTACAACATTCATCTCCAGTTCATAGGTAATAATTGCTGTTTTGCGGACTATTTTTGATGGGACCCCCAGTTTGCGTAGAATATTTTTTAAATTACTGGAAGCTTCTCCCCCACTCTGAAAATCAAAACTTTCAATTTCTTTATTTAATATCTGCTGTTTTTGCAAAGACAAAATCAACTCCCGATAATTTATTTGGAGGTTTCGATATAATTCATCTCTTCCGGACCAATTCCATGTTGATACAAGAGCCCACAGGCTTCAAATAAGGGTTTGTCTGTGGAATACAAAAAGATATTTAATTGATTGGCCAGTGAAATAGTTTCTATCTGCGGTTCCTTACCTCTAACAAAGATAATTACTCTAATTCCAACCATCTCTGCCGTTCGTACTACCTGCGGATTTGTTAATCCAGTAAGTAAAAGTGTTTTTTCATTGGAAAAAGCAAGTACATCACTCATCAGATCTGCACCACAGGCATTTTTAACCTCAAAATCATCTTTTGCTTTACTATCTTCAAAGATCGTTTCTGTATTCAGAAGAGACTTGACAGTTTTTAGTTTCATTTTTAACCTCCATAAATAAATAATATCTTATATTTACTATCTTTGCAATTTGGTAAATATTGCCACAAATAGCTTATAGTGATAAAATTCACTATAAGCCTTAAAAAATTACTACCAAAAGTATATGATATATTTTTCACACTGTCAAGAAGAAAAATCTTATCCAGAATAAGAATCTTTTATAGATCAATCAGACCCAGACTGATTTCTATAGATTGATTGACATCTTCTATTACCTCTTCACCCAGATGAGCAATATGACGCTGCAGCCGTTTTTTATCCAGAGTTCTTATCTGCTCCAGTAAAATAACAGAGTCTTTATCTAAATTAGTGTAGTCAGCTGGAATTTCAACATGGGTAGGCAGTTTTGCTTTATTAATCCGAGAAGTAATTGCTGCAACAATAACTGTCGGACTGTATTTATTACCAATATCATTTTGAATAATCAGTACCGGTCGAACTCCTCCCTGCTCAGAGCCAACAACTGGATTTAAATTAGCGTAAAAAACATCACCCCTTTTTACTTTCAATTTTTTCACACTCCACCAGTCTCTGTTCATAACACAAATATGAGTAACACTCACTTGATAAACCCTCGTCAGCTAGCTGCTGATTAAGACCGGCCATTTTTTTATATCCATCTCGTAGATGGTTACGAACCTCTTCTTTTTTTATTTCTTTTAAATAATATTTAACTGCCTGATTTAAAAAACTATTTCGCTGCTGATTATTATTTTTACAATAGCGTTCAATTTCTTCTACCAGATATACTGGAAGTTCCACACTAATTTTTCTGTTTTCGGACAACTGAACCACCTCCACTGTTTTTAAGCTGTTTTTATTATATCATCTGGCTGATAATTATCAATTAGAACAGCTTGATTTTTAAAAAAATGAAGAAAAAAGATGAGACTAGTTAGCCCCATCCTTAAGTAGAGAAACATTTCGAATAAGATCATCATTTACTGCAGCCATTTTTTCATAGCCTTTAACCATTTTTCTGGCAATTTCTTCCTTTTCCGTCTTGCTGAAATCCTTTTTGCGGCGCAGCCTCTCCACTGTTTAACCACCTCATTATAGAATGATTTTAAAAATCCTTTTTGATAATGTAATTATATCTTAAAATTTAAATACTGTCAATTAAAATATTGCCCGCGATTACTGATATCACTGCTTTCAGTTTAATTTTTATAAGACTGTAAAGCTATCCAATTAATTATAATTTTTGGATATAAATTCTCAATTATGTCAATTAAAATTAGAGTTTATAATACAGTCCACTTTTTTTAATATATTTAAGCAGTTTAGCATAGGCATCATGCTCACAGATTGTGGAACTATCACCAATAAAAATCATTTTTCTTTTGGCTCTTGTTAGAGCCACATTAAGGCGCCTTAAGTCTCGTAAAAAACCAATATTATGCTCCTGATTACTGCGAACAGCAGAAAAGATTATCATTTCTTTTTCACGTCCCTGAAAAGCATCAACTGTATCGATTTCTACATCTTTATAATTGTTGTGCTGATTAATTAAATCAACCTGATCTTTATAAGCCGCAATCACTGCGATATCAGATTCTGCTACAGAAGATTTTAAAGCTCGGTCCAGTATATCAAGTACAATCTCGGATTCAACAGGATTATCATAAGAATTTGATCCTTCAAAAGACCTCTCTTCTGCCTTCATTTCTTTAGTATCTAAAAAAACTAATGGATATTCTGACATAAGAGATTTATCTGTAAAACAATGATTATCGCTTATTTTTAAGCCAAGATCACTTAATTTCTGCCCGGCTGCCGATTCTGCTGCTTTTAAATTATTATTATAAAAATAAATACTGGAAAAACCCATAATTTCTCGATTCATTCTGTACTGAATTTCCAGAAGAGAACTTAGTTCATCCTGATAGCTTTTAATTAATTTCTCAAACAGAGAAACACTTAAGCCATTTTCTGCTGCTTCCTGGTTAACTACTGTAGGCGGCAGCTGTTTGTGATCCCCAATTAAAATTGTTTTTTTGGCTTTTAAATATGGAATCAAAGCTGCAGGCTGTGTTGCCTGAGTGGCCTCATCAATTACACTCAGATCAAATTGTCTGTCCTCGAGCAATTCAGAACCTGCAGTGATATTCGTAGTACAAATTACATCCGCCTGATCCAGCAGCTCTTCTACTGCCTTATTTTCCAGCCTCTCAATTTCTTTAAAGTATCTATCTATCTTCTCCTGCAGTTCAAGCCAGACTGCCATTTCGTCAATCACTTCCGGACTGATACCTCTGACATGATGTTCTAAATCTTTTTCAGCATAGTTTTTTATTTCCTGATCAGATAAGCCTCTTCTATATTTGCCACCTGGATAAATATATGACTCCTGTTTATTAATCAGATCTGAAACCTCATCTCTTAACTTTTCAGCCTCGAGATAATCCGGATGTTCCATCACTACCTCATCCAGGGTATGCTCTCTTAATTTTTTATTAACCCTAATTGGATGACCAATTCTAATTACATTAAGCTCTTTTTCAGCCAGCAGTTCCAGTAAATTGTCAACTGCTGTATTAGAATCTGCAGCAGCCAGAACTTTTTTATCCTCTTCAACAGCCTTATTAATCAGTTCAACCGCCGTTACTGTTTTCCCTGTTCCGGGAGGACCCTGGATTAAGTAAATATCTTCTGCAGCCAGTGCCTTTTCTACAGCATCTTTTTGTGATTGATTAAGAGAATCAAGTTCTAAATCTAATTTTTCAGCGGATACCGCCCTTTTTCTCTCCAGCAGTATATCTCTTTTTCTCTCCTGCAGCTTGTTTTCTGGATGTTTAATCTTTGCAAGAGCTTCAAACATCCTCTGAAAAGTTGTATCATTAACAAACAAATCAAGCCTTAGCCCCTTACTGTAAATAAACTCCGGGGGATGACTTTCAAATGCAACTGTAATTGAATATGAAGTTTTCTCGACCACTGTTCCGGTTGGATTATCCGGATGCAGAGGTTTATTTAAACTTATCATAACCAGATCTCCAGGAGTAATTTGCGTTTCCGGCAGTTTTTCTCCTTTATATTTAGAAGTAAATTTAACTAAAGGACGATGACCAAAAGTAGTTCCATTGTCTTTCCCGTGAAGTTCTAATAATGTCCGCCCCTTGGCCTGCCTTTCTCGAGCTGACAAATATTTAATTTCCAGCTTATGCCGGTCAATCTCTTCCTGTCTTTCTAATTCAACTAAATTATAAAATTTATTATAATAATTAATGATTTCCTTATCAATCAAATCATCTGGATTTTTAGCACTTACCTGGACCTTAACTCCTCCAATCTGATTGTTATCCATTGTATCAATGATTTTTGAAGCAGATTCCCAGTTGACCTCTACTTCAGCCTGCTTTCTATTCTTATCTATATTAATTTTACCAATATTGTCACTTGCGGTCCCGGCTTCATTAATAAAAGCTCCAACAATATCACCAGGTCCGATACTTTTATCTATTTCCGAAATAACCAAAGTTACCATAAATACACCTCCAGCTTTACTTTATCTTTTTTTGTTTTCTGGATCTTTAAATACTCTGGTTCCTACTGTATTTTTCTGACCCTGATACTTGCCGCGATAAGGATTATCAGCTTCATTATCCATTGAGGCAAATACCAGCTGACAGATTCTGCGATCTGATTCTAATTTAATTGGTAGACGATTTGCATTATATAATTCCAGAGTAATCTGACCTTCAAAACCGGGATCAACCCAGCCTGCATTTTGAATAAAAAGACCCATTCTACCAATTGAACTTCTGCCCTCTACAAAGGCAGTTAAATTATCTGGTAATTTAATATATTCTTTTGTTGTTGCCAGTAAAAAAGAGTGAGGAGGAATAATAATTTCTGATCCCCTAAATTCTTCGTAATTCACTTCATCATTTAAAGTCATTAAAGGCAGAGAATTTTCATCAACTTTTAAAAAATCATCACCCAGCCTCATATCAACAGAAGCTGGCTGAATCTGTATTTTGTCAATCGGTTCTATAATAAGTTTTTGACTGTCTAACATTTTCTTAATTGTTTTATCTGATAATATCATTTTTTGCTCCTCAAAATCATTTTATTTTACAAATAATACTTTATTTGCTTCCAGAATTTATTTATGCTCCTGCCAGACCTGAGATAAATTTTGGGTAATATCTGAGGCAATTAAGGAAAAATTGCTCTTTTTAGCTGCCGCAAATTCTCCGGCTCTGCCGTGCAGATATACAGCCAGAGCTGCAGCTTCAAAAGCTTCCATTCCCTGAACTCTGAGAGCAGAGATTATTCCGGTTAAAACATCTCCACTTCCTGCTGTTGCCATTCCACTACAGCCACTTGTATTGATATAAGCTCTCCCATCGGGAGCTGCAGTTATTGTGGCAGCTCCTTTTAAAATCAAATTAACTTTATATTCTCTGGCAAAATTGCGTGCAATTTCAAGCCGATTATTATTAATTTCTTTAACACTTTTTCCTGTTAATCCTGACATTTCTCCCGGATGTGGAGTTAAAATTAGCTCCCCCTTATAATTTTTTAAGAGATCTAAGTTCTGAATTGAATTAACTGCATCTGCATCCAGAATCAAAGGCAGTTCTAAATTTTTCAGAATAGACTCTATTAAATCAACCACTTCAGAATTATTTCCAAGCCCGGGTCCAGCAGCCAGCAGATCAACTTTTTCCGCAAATTGCTGGAGCTGTTTAAATGACTCAGCACTAATAATTCCATTTTTAGAGGGCAGAGGAATACCAACAACTTCTTTTAGCTGGACTGAAGTTAAGGCTTCAACTGCATCCGGAATTAGAAGATATACCAGTCCGGCACCACTTCTCAAAGCTGCTTCTGTGCTTAATAGTGGGGCCCCTGTCATTCCCCGAGAACCAGCCAGTACTGCTGCCTTACCAAAACTGCCTTTATGGCCATCACTTTTTCGCTCCGGTATTAATCGCAGAGCTTCTTGCCGGGTAAAGGCTTTTAGGCGGTCTCCATTTTTTTTAATGGTTTCAGGCTGAATACCAATATCTACAATTCTAATCTTACCTGCATAATCTCTACCGGGATATAAAAGCAGACCTCTTTTATAAGCAGCCATAGTAGCAGTATAATCAGCCTTTATTGCTTTACCGGCCACCTTTCCAGTTTCACCAATAATTCCAGAAGGAATATCAACAGCCAGAGTTAAAGGCTTAAAATCAAGCTTTTGCTCAATCTGCTCAATAATTTTTTTAATACTGCCTCTTAGTTCTCCTTTGATTCCAGTCCCCAGTAAAGCATCAATAATCAGATCACTGTTTTTTATTAGAGTTAGAAATTCAGTTTCTTTTAAATCATTAAAATTATAATAATCAATTTTATTTAAGCAAGCAAGTTCAAAATTCTTTTTATTAACTCCTTTTAAGGCTTCTCCGGCTGTACTTAAGATAATTTTGGGCTCAAAGCCCCAGTTTTTTAAAATACGAGCTGCAGCCAGTCCGTCACCACCATTATTACCCTTGCCGACCAGAACAGTTAACTTGAGCTGCTTTTTTGTTTTAGATTTAAATTCTTTTTCTGTAATCTCCGCTGCCAGTTCTGCTGTACCATAAGCAGCAGCTTCCATTAACAAAATTTCCGGATAACCATTTTGAATAGTCTCCTGATCACATTCTGCCATCATGCCGGGAGTTAAAACTTCCATTTATTCTGCTCCTTCCATAATAATCTGGGCAATACTGTAATCTCTCTCGTGAGAAATAGAAATAAAAATTGAGCTTACTCCAAGTTCTTCGGCTCTGTCTGCTGTACTGCCAACTAATTTTACTTCTGGTTTCCCTAAATTATTATTCAAAATTTCGATATCCCGCCAACTGTTGTTGCGCATTCCTGTTCCCAGCGCTTTTAAAACAGCTTCTTTAGCAGCAAAACGAGCTGCAAATGAAGGTGCAGAATTTTTTTTCTGCTGACAGTATTCGATTTCAGCTTCAGTATATATTTTTTTTAAGAAACGTTCTTCATACTTTTCCTTTAGTCTCTTAATTCGGCTATTCTTTATTATATCAATCCCTGTCCCTACAATCATAAATTTCCCTTCTTTAATTCAAATTCTCATTTAAGCTTCTATTATAATTATATTAAAATTATTGGCCAAATGCAAAAAACCGAACCCTTTTACAGGCCCGGTTTGGTGTCTATTTTTGTCATAATTTATCTTTTTTTAGCTTAAGACTTTTATTCAACTGTTACACTTTTAGCGAGATTTCTCGGCTGATCAATATCTTCCCCACAATTTAAAGCAGTGTAATATGCCAGTAATTGTAAAGGAATAATTGCTAACAAACCGGCAAAATCCTGATTTAAAAGCGGCAGTTCAATTAAATGGTCAACACTATCTGCCTCAAACTTTTGATCTTCTTCAGTAATTAATAGGGTTTCAGCACCTCTGGCCTTAACCTCTTTTAAATTACTAAATAGTTTTGGGAAAACATCAGCTCTACTTCCCAGGGCAACAACAGGCACATCATCTTCAATCAGGGCCAGAGTGCCATGCTTTAGTTCACCTGCAGGATAGGCCTCTGCATGAATATAGGAAATTTCTTTTAATTTCAAAGCTCCCTCTAAAGCCAGAGTATAATCCGTATTTCTGCCGATGAAAAAGATGTTCTCCTTTTTTGCATATTTATCAGCAATTAACTGAATTTGATCCTTGGACTGCTCACTCAGCTGTCTGATCATTTCCGGTAATTTTATTAAGTCAGAAGTATATTCAGCGGTAAGTTCTTTACTTATTTCCGGTCGCTGTCTCATTCCATCTATCAGCAGAATATAAAAAGCAGCCACCATATTTGTATAGGCTTTAGTTGAAGCCACGGCAATTTCCGGCCCGGCTTTTAAATAAATTACCATATCCGACTCTCTAGCAATACTGCTGTCGCGAGAATTAGTCAGAGCAAGTACACCTGCTCCCTTATTTTTAGCTAATCTCAATGCAGCCAGGGTATCAGCAGTCTCCCCCGATTGACTGACTACAATCATCAATGTTCGATCATTAATAATCGGGTTGCGGTACCTGTATTCACTTGCAACCTCTACTTCAACCGGAATCTGAAGTTTATCTTCCAGCAGATATTTGGCCAGAGCTCCCGAATGATAGGCTGTTCCGCAGGCAACTACATGGATTTTATCATAATGGTCAAGCCAGTCTGCAGCCAGACCACTTTCAGATAAATCAATGCTTCCATTTTTTAAATTATCTTCCAGCAGCCTTTTTAATGATTCAGGCTGTTCATGAATTTCTTTGAGCATAAAATGTTCATATCCCTGTTTTTCCGCCATCTCTGCATCCCAGTCAATTTTGGTCTTATCCTTATCGGCAATTAGCTGACCACTGAAAGAATATATTTGAACCTCATCCTTTCGAATATCAGCGATTTCTCCATCTTCTAAGATATAAAAATTATCTGTATGTTCCAGATAAGCGGGGATATCTGA
>JBKHFK010000004.1:0-20731 GCA_046540295.1 Halanaerobium sp. | reverse complement strand
TTTTAAATAAACACTTGAAAAAGTTCACAAATGCTGTTATTATTAAAGAAATGAATAATTAATAGAGTGTAACTGTTAAATCAGGCATAATCTAGAAAGGGATAAGCTGGATCTTTTGATCAGAGGCATCTTTTTCTGGATTTTTTTATCTATAAATATAATGTCTAATTTTGCCAGTGATCTTTATTTTTAAGGAGGCTTTTATGGCTGCAGCTGATAAATTTAAAATTAAAAAAATCTTTAACAATAATGTTATTCTGGCAGAAAAAATTTCTTCTAAAAGAGAACTGATTTTTATAGGCAGGGGAATAGGCTTTTCTAAGAAAAATGGCGATATTTTTTTGAAATCAGATCTTAAAATTGACAAAGAATTTGCACCAATTGAAGGCGAAAAAAGAGACAGTTATATTCAGCTTTTAGAAGAAGTAGACAGTCAGGTAATTGGAATAACTGAAGAAATAATTGCTATGGTCAGTGATGAATTAAATGAAGAACTGGACCAACATATCAGGATTGGACTTGCCGACCATATTGCTTTTTCTCTAAAAAGAATTAAAGATGGAATTGAAGTTGCCAATCCTTTTCTGGCAGAAACTAGAACGCTTTATAATCAGGAATACAGTCTGGCAGAAAGAGCTGTAGCGATGATTGCTGAAAGATTTAACTTAGAAATCCCCGAAAGTGAAATTGGATTTATAACTCTTCATATTCATGGAGCTCGCAATGAAAGAGGAATTTCTAAAACTTTAAAAAACACATCTTTAATTAAAGAACTTGTAACAGAAGTGGAATCTGAGCTGGGTCAGAGTTTAAGTTATGAGAGTCTTAATTATGCTCGGCTGGTTAATCATCTCCGTTTTGCTCTGGAAAGAATAGAAAATGGAGCCTCAAATCCAAATCCACTTTTAGATAATATTAAGAAAAATTTTAATTTTTCCTTTAAATTGGCAGAAAAACTTGCTATAATAATAAAGGATAAATTTGATTATCAGGTACCAGAATCTGAAAAAGGATATCTGGCCCTGCATCTGCACAGATTGAAAAGAGATCTTGAATCATAAAAAATTTAATATTAATTAGATAGTTCGGCGTGTTACTGTTGGATCAGGCAAAAGCTGACTGGATAGGAGAGTTAATTTTACTGGCTCTTCTCTATCCGGTCAGCTTTTTTGCTTTGATATATATTGATCTAAATCATAATTATTTAATAGGGAGGAATTTTTTAATGAAGGGTTTTAAGAAGTTACAGAAAGTTGGTAAGGCATTAATGACACCTGTTTCAGTTTTACCGGCAGCCGGTATTTTAGTTGCTATTGGTAGACTGCTGCAGGAACAGAGTGGAATTGTAACTGATGTTGGTGAGGTTATGTTTAATAGTGGGATTGCTATTTTTGAGCATTTACCACTGATTTTTGCTCTTGGTGTTGCAATTGGTTTTGCTGGTGATGCAGTTGCTGCTTTAGCAGCTGGTGTAGGTTTTACAGTTTATGATAATGTAATCAAAGTTATGGCTGATATAATTAATATCTCTGAGCAGACAGGTGGTAATATTGAAGCAATCAATACCGGTGTTTTTGGGGGTATTATTGTAGGTATTATAGCTGCTCAGATGTATAAAAAATTTCATACTACTGAACTGCCTCCATATTTAGGGTTCTTTGCCGGTAAAAGGCTGGTGCCAATTGTGACAGCAGTGGGTTCAGTGCTGGCAGGAGTAGCTCTTTCTTTTATCTGGCCGCCGATTCAGATTCAAATTAACGAATTTGCTCGTTTTGCTATGAATTCTTCAATTGGACCGGCCTTATATGCAGCAGGGAAAAGAGCTTTAATTCCTGTTGGTTTACACCATGTTTATTATCCACCATTTTTATATGAGTTTGGTCGTTTTACCACTGAAGCTGGTGAGGTACTTAGAGGAGAAACAGCCAGGTTTTTTGCTGGAGATCCCAGTGCCGGACGCTTTATGGCAGCGGAGTTTCCGTTAATGTTATTTGCTCTTCCTTCTGCCTGTCTGGCGATGTATTTAAGAGCCAAAAATAAAGTTAAGGTTTTAGGTATGTTAACAACTGCTGCACTCACATCATTTTTAACTGGAATTACAGAGCCGATTGAGTTTTCATTTATTTTTGTTGCTCCACCACTGTATTTATTTCATGTAGTTGGAGGTTTTATTTCTGGACTTTTAACTAATTTCTTTGATATTCGAATCGGTTATACTTTTTCTGCCAGTGCAATTGATTATGCCTTAAGTTTATCAAATCTGGGTAATCCTTTAATGTTCTGGCTTGTTGTTGGTCCAATTATGGCTGTTTTATATTTTACAGTCTTTTATTTTACTATTCCACTTTTTAATTTTGAAACACCTGGTCGGGGTAGTAATGTTGAAGAATCAGAAGACAGCAGTCCGGTTGATAAAGATCAAAGAGTGGTTAATGTACTGGCAGCTCTTGGAGGAACTGAGAATCTGGAAAGTGTTGATGCCTGTATTACACGCTTAAGATTGGAAGTTGTTGACAACTCAAAGATTAATGAGAAAGAACTAAAAAACCTTGGAGCTTCAGGAGTTATGAAATCCGGCAGCAGTGTACAGGTTGTATTTGGTCCGGAATCTGATGCCTTAAAAGATAAAATAAAAAATATAATGTAAAGTAAATAAATTCTAATTTATTTAAGAACTGCTGTAAAAGTAAAAGAAAATGTATTATAATAAATTAAAGGAGGAAATTGAATGTTTAATATTTTTAAAAAGAAAGAAGAATATTTAGCAGCACCATTTGCAGGGGAAGTTAGTGAACTTCAGTATGTACCTGATGATGCTTTTGCTCAAAAAATGCTTGGAGATGGTTTTGCCATAACTCCCGAAGAAGATAAAGTTAAAGCACCCTGTGCGGGAGAGATTGTACAGATATTTTCTACCGGCCATGCAGTTGGCATTAAAACTAAAAAGGGACTGGAAGTCCTGATTCATATCGGTATAGACACTGTTAAATTGGATGGAGAAGGTTTTAAAAAACTTGTTAAAAATGGGGATAAGGTAGAAATTGGAACTCCATTAATTGAAGTAGATTTAGATTTTATTAAAGAAAATGCTCCTTCAATATCTACTCCAGTTATAATTACCAATATGGAAAAGGTTAAAAATATGGAGATTCTCAAAAAAGAGAGAGTTAAAGCTGGAACTAAAGTCTTAAAGGTAGAACTGGCTTAATTATTTTAATAAATAAGTTTTTTTAAAAGGGGACAGCTGTTTTAGTTAACAGCTGTCCCCTTTTTATCTTCAATTAAATTTGATATAATAAATTAAAGTACTTATAAATAATAAACTAAGTGAGAGCAGGGTAGGATGATTTAATCATGAAATTTAAAAGAATTGTAGTTAAGGTAGGAAGCAGCAGTTTGACAAACCAAAATGGGAAATTAAATTTTACTCAACTTGATGCTTTAAGCAGACAGCTCGTTGATCTTAAAAATCAGGGGAGAGAAATACTGCTTGTCAGTTCTGGTGCGGTGGCAGCAGGTATGGGGGAACTGGGTTATGCTAAAAAGCCAGGTTCAATTCCAGAGCAGCAGGCGTGTGCGGCCGTCGGGCAGGGCCTTTTAGTTGGTATTTATAATAAATTTTTTAGAGAATATGGAGCTAAATCGGCTCAGATTTTATTAACTTCAAGTGATTTAGAAAATAGAAATAGGTATTTAAACGCCTTTAATACTTTACAGACTTTAATTGAGCATGGAGTCATTCCGGTAATTAATGAAAATGATACAGTTGTGACTAAAGAGATTAAAGTTGGAGATAATGACACTCTGGCAGCAAGGGTTTCCGGATTAGTTGAAGCTGATTTATTAATTAATCTTTCCGATGTAGCAGGTCTCTACAATGGTAATCCTAATCGGGACAGTGATAATTTAAAACTTATTTCTAAAGTTGAAAATATCACAGCTGAAATAGAAAAGATGGCCGGTGGTAAGGGGAGCAGTTTTGGAACCGGCGGTATGGAAACTAAAATTGAAGCTGCTAAAATTGCTGTTAATTCCGGGGTACAGATGATTATTGGGCCGGGAAAAGAAAAAAATTCTCTGTTAAAAATTGTTGAGATGGCAGAAGACAGCCGATTTGATCTGGGAACCACCTTTTTGACAGCTAAAGAAAGACTTTCTAAAAGGAAACAGTGGCTTAATTTTAATCTTCCACCTCTTGGTAAAATAATAGTTGATCAGGGAGCAGCGGCAGCCCTGGTCAGACGGGGTAAGAGTTTACTTCCGGGGGGGATTGTTGAAATTGAAGGTGAATTTAACAGTGGTGATCCTGTG
This sequence comes from Halanaerobium sp., assembly GCA_046540295.1. Classification (GTDB taxonomy): domain Bacteria; phylum Bacillota; class Halanaerobiia; order Halanaerobiales; family Halanaerobiaceae; genus Halanaerobium. Next base: position 16,420 of record JBKHFK010000004.1, on the reverse strand, counting down.
ACTATCAGTGACGGTAGTCAGGAAATTGGAAAAGGAATTGTTAATTATAATTCTGATGAGATTGAAAAAATCAAAGGTTCACATTCCAATGAGATAAAAGAAATTCTTGGATACTTTAATAAAAGTGAGGTTATCCATAGAGACAATATGGTTATAGGAGGAGATAAAGATGAGTATTAGAGAAGAATTAATTTCACAGGCAGATGCAGCTAAAAAGGCAGCTCGAAAATTAGCAAAAGCTGGTACAAATAAAAAAAATAGGGCTTTAAATCTAATTGCAGATAAGCTGCTGGAAAGACAGGATGAGATTTTAGAGATTAATGAAAAGGATATGCAGAAGGGTAGAAATAATAATTTAAGCAGAGCTTTACTTGACCGACTTAAACTGACAGAAGCTAGAATTAAGGGGATGGCACAGGGGCTGAGAGAAGTTGCTGCTCAGGAGGATCCAATTGGAGAAGTTCCGCAGATGTGGAAAAGGCCAAATGGACTGCAGATTGGAAAGATAAGAGTTCCCCTGGGTGTAATTGGTATTATTTATGAAGCACGACCAAATGTTACAGTTGATGTGGCCGGACTCTGTTTGAAATCTGGAAATACTGTTATTCTGCGTGGGGGCTCAAATGCCTTTAACTCAAATAAGATTTTGACAAATATTATTCAGGATGGTCTGCGTGAAGCCGGTCTTCCCAAAGAAGCAGTTCAGTTGATTGCTACTACTGACCGGAAGGCTGTTGATATCTTATTTACTTTAAATGACTACCTGGATGTTTTAATTCCCCGGGGTGGGGCAGCTTTGATTCAAAAGGTAGTTAACGAATCTAAAGTACCTGTAATTGAAACAGGAGTCGGTAACTGTCATGTTTATGTTAATAAAGATGCTGATCTGACAAAGGCCAAAAAAATTGTCTTTAATGCGAAATATTCTCGTCCAGCAGTCTGTAATGCTGCCGAAAGTTTACTTGTTGATCAGGAAATTGCAGAGGAATTTTTGCCAGAGATGGCCCGTATTTTTGCAGAAAGTGATGTTGAGTTAAGGGGCTGTGAAAAGACTCAAAAAATTGTTCCCAAGGTAAAAAAAGCAACAGAAGAAGATTTTGCAGCAGAATATTTAGATTACATTATGTCTGTAAAAGTTGTAGCTGATTATGAGGAAGCAGTTGAGCATATTTATCAGTACGGTACCAAACATTCGGAGGCTATAGTTACCGAAAATTATACTACTGCCAGAGCATTTTTGGATGATATAGATGCAGCGGCTGTTTATGTTAATGCTTCAACTCGTTTTACAGATGGAGGACAGTTTGGACTGGGAGCTGAGACTGGAATCAGCACTCAAAAGCTGCATGCCAGAGGGCCAATGGGCCTCAAAGAATTAACAACTACTAAATATATTATTATGGGAGACGGTCAGATTAGAGAGTAATTGGAGGAGGATTTTAAATGAAACTAGCAATTATTGGCCTGGGGAATATGGGTCAGGCTATTTTAAGTGGAATACTAAAACAAGAAATAGTTAAAGCAGAAAATATTATAGCAGCAGACACTAAATTTTCTGATTCTGAATTTAAGCTGCCTGAAAAATTTTCAAAAATAAATATTACGGTTGATAATCAGCTGGCAGTCAGAAAAGCTGATTATATTTTCCTGGCAGTAAAACCTCAGATCATTAGTCTGGTTCTGGAAGATATTAAAAAAGCAGCTGCTGCAAAAGTTATTATTTCAATTGCCGCAGGAATTAAAACAGAATTGTTATCACAATATTTTGGTTCTGAAGCTAAAATAGTTCGCGTAATGCCCAATACTCCGGCTTTAGTTGCTCAGGGAATGAGTGCGATCTATTATACTCCAGCTGTGGAAGCAGATGAGAAAGCTTTTGTAGAAAAAATATTTAATTCTCTTGGTGAGACAGCAGAGGTTAAAGAAAACGAGATGAATGCAGTTACCGGTTTAAGCGGCAGTGGGCCGGCTTTTGTTTATCTTTTTGTTGAGGCTTTATCAGATGCAGGAGTTCTAAAAGGTCTTGACCGAGAGACCGCTCTCAAACTGGCTGCTCAGACTGTTAAAGGTGGGGCTGAGATGGTATTAAGTTCTGGTAAACATCCGGCTCAGCTGAAAGATATGGTCTGTTCTCCGGCAGGAACTACTATTGCCGGAGTGGCTGCTCTGGAAGAGATGGCTTTTCGGTCTGCTGTTATTAAAGCTGTTAAAACTGCCGCTGAACGCTCTGAGGAGCTGGGGAAATAAATGGATAACAGATATTCAATAATTACAAAATCAGCGGCTGAAACCCGTCAGTTTGCCCGCAGGCTGGCTGCTCTAATCAAAATTCCAGCCCTGTTATTACTTAAGGGAGAGCTCGGAACAGGAAAAACTTTGATTACTAAAGCTGTTGCTTCTGCTTTAGGCTATCAGGGAGAGGTGACAAGCCCTACCTTTAATCTGGTTCAGGAATATCAGGCTGAGGTAGAAATAATTCATATGGACCTTTACCGCCTGGATAAAAGTGAAGAATTATTAGAGATTGGTTTTGAGGATTATTTAAATAGGGATGCTTTGATATTTATTGAATGGCCGGAAATTGCTTTTCCTTTACTTCCGGCTGATTTTATTTTTATTAATTTAGAAAAAATATCTGCTGAAAAGAGGAAAATTACTGTTCGCGGTGAAGGAGAACAGAGCAGTTTGTTAATAGAAAGGTTGAATCAAAAATGTTAATTCTGGCAATAGATACTTCTACAGATATCCTGGGACTGGCTTTAATTGAATCGGGTCAGCTTAAAGGAGAATACAATTTAAGTTTAAGAAGACAGCATAGTGAAAAGCTGCTGCCTTTAATTGAACAAATTTTTGAGCTTTTAGAAATTCAGGCTGAAGATCTTGATGGAATTACGGTTGCAGTTGGTCCTGGTTCTTTTACCGGTTTGAGAATTGGAATTACTACAGCAAAAATGCTGGCCAGAATATTTTCTATCCCGGTTAAAGGGGTCCCCACTCTGGAGGTTATGGCAGCTGGTGTTGAGGGAGAGTATTTACTACCCTTACTTGATGCCAGAAGAGAGAGAGTTTATTATTCATTTTATCAGCAGCTTAAAAATCAACCATTTTTAAAAGAAATTAATCAGGCAGCAAGTACCGGTATTTCCAATTTACCGGAAATTTTAAATAACTATCAGGATCAGGAGATTAAAATAATTGGAGAAAAGAAAGATGAAGTTTTTAAAGTGCTGACAGAAAATAATTTTTCAGTTAAGGAAGCCGAGGCTGAATTTAATCAGCCGCGGGCTGCAGTTTTAGCAAGACTGGGAGAAAGTTATTTAAGCTCAGGTTATAAAGATGATATCTATCAATTAAAACCGGTATATCTAAAAAAGCCTCAGGCTGAAATTAACTGGCAGCAGAAATATGGAAGTAATTAATATGGGAGTGGAAAAGTTGAAATACTGGCGCTGGAAAGTTCCTGTGATGAAACTGCTGCTTCTGTTAATAAAAATGGTCTGGAAGTACTGTCAAATGTTGTTTCTTCCCAGGTTGACTTACATAAAAAATTTGGCGGGGTAGTACCGGAAATAGCCTCTCGTAAGCATCTGGAGCTGCTGCTGCCAGTAATTGATCAGGCTTTAGAAGAGGCCGGCTTAGAATTTAAGGATTTAGATGCAGTAGCTTCAACCTATGGTCCGGGTCTGGTAGGGGGACTTTTAGTAACACTGACTGCTGCTAAAACAATTTCTTTAGCTTTAAATATTCCGTTAATCGGGGTTAACCATATTGCAGGACACATTTATGCTAATTTTATCGCCAGTCCAGAGATTAAAAAACCTCTTTTATGTCTAACTATTTCAGGTGGACATACTGACCTTTTATATTTTGAAGACTTAAGGGGATATAAAATTTTAGGCAGAACCATAGATGATGCAGCCGGTGAGGCTTTTGATAAAATTTCTCGTTTTCTGGGGCTCGGTTATCCAGGAGGGCCTGCAATCGAAAAAGCAGCACAAAATGGAAATGAAGCGGCTATTGATTTTCCCAGAGCAGATTTAGGTGGCAGCTACAATTTCAGTTTTAGCGGCTTAAAAACAGCTGTGATGAACTATGTAAATAATGAAAAACAGCGGGGTAATGAAATAGATACTAATGATCTTGCTGCCAGTTTTCAAAAAGCAGTAGTCGATAGTTTGAGTTCTAATCTGCTGCAGGCTGTAGAAGAATATAAGGTAGAAAGTGTTGTTTTATCCGGTGGAGTAGCAGCCAATCAGCGTTTAAGAAAGCATATTGAAGAAAAATTAGTAGAATATAACTTAAAGCTTTATTATCCTCCCTTAGAATTGTGTACTGATAATGCAGCAATGATCGGAGCGGTAGCATATTATCAGTATCTTGAGCGAGATTTTGCTCCCTTAAGTATAAGTGCTGAACCGTCTTTAAAATTATAGGTGATTTTATGCAAAAAAGATCTAAAAAAGAAATTTTATTTAAAACAGTTAAAGAGGATAATATTCTACCGATTACTTCAATCTGTAAATTAAACTGTATTTTCTGCAGCCATAAAAACAATCCTCCAGAAGTTGAAACTTATAGTTTTGGCCATTTAGAAAAAGATTTAATCAAAACAATGATTGAATTTTTAAATCCTGAACAGCCGGTTTTTATTGGTGAATCTGCCAGTAAAATTATAGAAGGAGAACCCTTTGCCCATCCTGATATTTATCAGATTTTAAAATATTTGAGGCAGAGATGGCCTGAACTTGAAATAAAAATTACAAGCAGCGGTTCATTTATAGAATCTAAAAAAGTAGAATTATTAAAGACTCTGGAGCCGCTGGAATTAAATATATCCTTAAATGCTCCCGCTCCTGAGGAACGGGTTTTTTTAATGAATGATTCCAGGCCGGATAATGTATTTAATATAATTGCTGAGTTAAAAAAAGTTGAACTCAATTTTTCTGCCAGCATTGTTTCGATGCACCACTTAAAGGGCTTTGATTATTTAAAAAGGACTTTTGATTTTTTAGCAGAATACCCTCCTGAAACCCTAAGAGTTTTTATGGCTGGTTTCAGTCATTACGCAGATAAACAGGTAATTGCAGGTGTGAATGAATATCAGAGACTTAATCAGTTTATAGAAAATAATAGAAGTAATTATTCATACCCCATTATTATTGAACCACAGCTGCTGGATAAACTGGAGGCTGAAATTAAAGAAATTTTAGATAATTCACCTGCAGCCAGATCAGAACTTAAAGCAGAGGATGTTATTGTTAGAGTTAATCAAGAAGATGTTGAAAGCAGGGTAGATGCATTTTATAAGATTAAAACTGCCAGAAATCCAAAAGTTGAAATCAGGCGGTCTGGGCTAAAAAAGACAATAGTTATTGAAAAAAAGGAAAATAAAGATTCAGGTTTAATTATGTCTTATGACCTGAATCTGCAGGAAAAACAGGCTTTAGAAGCTTATGCAGCAGAAAGTTATAAAAACAAAAAAGGGGCGACTGTAATTTTAGCTTCTGAGGCGGGTTATTCTCTTTTAAAAAATCTGCTTCGAAAATATTTAGAAGCCAACAGTAAATTGAAATTACTAAAGGTGAAAAATAAATTTTTTGGAGCTTCAATTATAGCTGCCGGTCTTTTAACAAATTTCGACTTGATTAAATCTCTTAAACAGATCGAATCAAAAATTGAAAGAATTATTCTGCCGGAGATAATTTATGATTACTATGGAAATGATCTGCTGGGTTATCACTACAGTGAGTTAGAAGAAAGATTTAAAGCAGAAATTATTTTGATTTAAATTTTATAATTGGAAAAGATGAGTCATTCTTAAAAAATAATTGTTAATCAGAGAATAAGCGTTCTAATATGTTTTAATAGCCTTTAAAAGCCTTTAATCTTCTATAATGAAAAAATAAAGCATTTGATTTTCCTAACTGTCTTAGATATTATATTTACAGTGCTTGTTAGCACTCACCTCAATCGAGTGCTAATTAAAATAAAATAATATAATATTAGAAGGGGGTTATTTTTAAATGAGTATTAGACCACTAAATGACAGAGTTGCAGTAAAATATGTAGAAAAAGATGAAGGTGAAGAAAAGACTAAGGGAGGAATTGTTCTTCCTGACACTGCAAAAAAAGATGAAAAACCACAGCAGGCTGAAATTATTGCCGTAGGTAAAAATATTGCTCCAGAAGGTGAAGAAGCAGAAGTAGCTGTAGGAGATACAGTAGTCTTTGACAAATATGCTGGAACAAAAGTGGAAATTGATTCGGAAGAAATTGTTATTTTATCAATTGAAGATGTTTTAGCAGTAGTTGACTAGATAAGAAAAACTTTAGTTCAATTAATTCTTAAATATATTTGATTTTTATCTTAAATAGCTTTACTTATTTATTTATAAAAATAACTCAGTTTAATTATACAGGAGGGATTTAGATGCCAAAACAATTAAAATTCGGCGAAGATGCACGCCGCAAATTAGAAACAGGAGTTTCTCGTTTAGCAAATGCAGTTAAAGTTACACTTGGACCAAAAGGACGTAATGTACTTTTAGAAAAAAGCTTTGGGGCACCTACAATTACAAATGATGGTGTTAGTATTGCCAAAGAAATAGAATTAAAAGACCGCTATGAAAATATGGGTGCTCAGGCTGTTAAAGAGGTTGCTACTAAAACTAATGATGTTGCCGGTGATGGAACAACAACCGCAACAGTACTAGCTGAAGCAATGTTAAAAGAAGGATTTAAAAATGTAGCTGCTGGAGCCAATCCAATGTTAATCAAAAGAGGTATTCAAAAAGCAGTGGAAAAATTAACTGCTGAGATTGCTTCAGTTTCCAGACCAGTAGAAGGAAAAGAAGCTGTATCCCAGATTGCTTCAATTTCTGCCGGTAATGATGATGAGATTGGTAACCTAATTGCAGAAGCGATGGAAAAAGTTGGTCAGGATGGAGTTATTTCTGTAGAAGAATCTAAAAGTATGGGGACTTCCTTAGATGTTGTAGAAGGTATGCAGTTTGATCGGGGTTACTTATCTCCATATATGGTAACTGATACTGATACCATGGAAGCTTCTTTAGAGGATCCATATATCTTAATCACTGATAAGAAAATTTCCAGTATCCAGGATATTCTGCCTTTATTAGAACAGGTTGCTCAGTCAGGTAAGAGTTTAATGATTATTTCCGAAGAGGTTGAAGGAGAAGCACTTGCTACATTAGTAGTGAACAAAATTCGTGGAACCTTTAACTGTGTAGCTGTTAAGGCACCTGGTTTTGGAGATCGCCGTAAAGCAATGTTAGAAGATATTGCGGTTCTAACCGGTGGTACTCTAATTACTGAAGATCTTGGTCTAAAGCTGGAAAATGCAAGTATTAATGATTTAGGTCAGGCACATAAAGTAACAATTACCAAAGATGATACAACAATTGTTGAAGGTAATGGAGACAAGGAAAAAATTCAGGATAGAATTTCTCAGTTAAGAAAGCAGATTGAGACAACTACTTCTGATTTTGATAGAGAAAAATTACAGGAAAGATTAGCAAAGTTAGCCGGTGGAGTCGCAGTAATTCAGGTTGGTGCTGCAACAGAAACCGAACTGAAAGAAAAGCAGCATAGAATTGAGGATGCATTATCAGCTACCAGAGCCGCTGTGGAAGAAGGACTGGTTGCCGGTGGTGGAACAACTTACCTTAAAGTAATGGCTTCCCTTGATAGCTTAAACTTAGAGGGAGATGAGGGAACTGGAGTAGATATTGTTCGTAAAGCTCTAGAAGCCCCAATTAAGCAGATTGCCAACAATGCAGGTCACGAAGGATCTGTTGTTGTAGAAAGAGTTAAAGAAAAGGATGAGGGAATCGGTTTTGATGCTCTAAAAGGCGAATATGTAGATATGATTCAAGCCGGTATTATTGATCCTGCTAAAGTAACCCGCTCGGCTCTTCAAAATGCTGCAAGTGCTGCTTCCATGCTCTTGACCACTGAATGTTTAGTTGCTGACAATAGTGAAGATGAAGATGATAACAATGGTGGCGGAATGCCCGGTGGTATGCCCGGAGGAATGGGCGGCATGGGCGGAATGGGTGGAATGGGCGGTATGATGTAAGCCCGATAACCACTCAGCAGTATAGATTTTAATTATAATGATGCATCTCTCAGAATTGGGAGATGCATTTTTTAATTTATTTTTAATCAAAATTTTCTCTTTTTAAAAAAGGATTTTTTTAATGAATAGAGAATAAATATTATAAGAGAAAACTATTTAGCTATGAAAGTTTAAATTAAAGTTTGATTTTAATAATAGTTTAAGCACTGAATACTGATTTGTTATAGTAATACTTCTTTTAAGATATCGAGTTAAAATACTTTATTTTAAATTTTCATAATTTTTTGCGAAAACTAAAGGTTTATTTTGCAAAAAATAGAAATAAAATACAGGTGGTGGTATATAAAAAGAGAGATAATAGTCATTGTCAAAAAATGCTTGGTGGGATAAGGTGATTATATGAAAAAAAACTTCTTAGTCTATGTATTATCTGACTCAGTAGGAGACACGGCAGAACAGGTAGCTCGGGCTTCTGCAGAACAGTATAGGGAATCCGACTATGAAATAAAAAAGTATCCTTATGTTGAAAGCAAGACAAAAATTGATAATATTATGGAAAACTTAAATTCCGAAAATTCAATCTTTGTTTACACCATTGTTAATAAGGGAATTTCTGATTATCTAAAGCAGAGATGTGAGGAAAAGGAAGTTCCTTTTATTGATGTGATGGCACCCTGTTTAAATACCTTTACTCAATTTTTAGAAGAGGAGCCAGCACGAGAATCTGGTGTTATTCGCAAACTTGATGAAGATTACTTTAAAAGGGTTGAAGCTGTAGAGTTCGCTGTTAAATATGATGATGGTAAAGATCCACGTGGGATTTTAAAAGCCGATATAGTTTTAATTGGAGTTTCCAGGTCCTCAAAAACTCCATTAAGTATGTATCTGGCCCACAAAAATTATAAAGTAGTTAATATTCCACTGGTTAAAGATTCTAAAGTACCTGAACAGTTATTTGAAGTTCCACGCAGAAAAATAATTGGACTGATGATTGACCCCTCTGATTTAATAGAAATCAGAAGGGAGAGAATCAGAGTTTTAGGCCTTGATAATAGTGTGGATTATGTCTCAATTGAAAAGATTTATGAAGAACTGGAATATGCTGAAAAGATTATGAGGAAGGTCGGCTGTCCGGTAATTGATATGACTAAAAAAGCTGTTGAAGAAGCGGCAAATTTAGTCATTGATATCGTAAATGATCTTAACTAACAAAAGGAGGGGTTTTGTTGAAGAAATATGTATATGCCTTTGAAGAAGGTAAAAAAGAAATGAAGTCACTGTTGGGTGGTAAAGGTGCCAATCTTGCTGAAATGAGTAAAATTGGTCTTCCGGTACCTCCAGGATTTACAATCACTACAGAAGCCTGTATTCATTATATTGAAATTGGTGAAAAATTAGAAGATAGTTTAAAAGAAAGTATTTTTGAACACCTGGAAGATTTAGAAAAGAAAATAGGCAAAGATTTTGGTGATGTAAATGATCCTCTCTTAGTATCTGTTAGATCCGGGGCAGTAATTTCGATGCCCGGTATGATGGATACAATTTTAAATCTTGGTCTAAATGATAAGAGTGTTGAAGGACTCGCCAAAAAGACTTCAAATCCTCGTTTTGCTTATGACAGTTACAGACGCTTAATTCAGATGTTTGGTAATGTGGTGCTGGGAATACCCGGTTATGAGTTTGATAACTATCTGGAAAGAAAAAAAGAGAAAAAAGGTTATGATAATGATACTGACCTAACTGTTGAAGATCTTAAAGATATCATTAAAGATTTTAAAGCACTAATTAAAAATAGAAAAGATATAGAATTTCCACAAAAACCGGAAGAACAGTTATTAATGGCTGTAAAAGCTGTATTTAGCTCCTGGAATAATAATCGAGCAATTTCTTACAGAAATCACAATGATATACCTCATGATTTAGGTACTGCAGTAAATGTACAGACTATGGTTTTTGGTAACATAGGTGAAAACTCAGGTACAGGTGTTGCCTTTACCCGCAATCCTGCTACTGGTGAAAATAAAGTGTTTGGTGAGTTCTTACTCAATGCTCAGGGTGAAGATGTTGTTGCAGGGATTAGAACTCCAAAAGATATCAGTGAACTTAATAATTTAATGCCTGAGGTTTATGATGAATTTATTGAAGTTACAGAAACTTTAGAACAGCACTATAAAGATATGCAGGACATTGAGTTTACAATTCAGGAAGGAGAACTCTACTTACTGCAGACCAGAACAGGTAAGCGAACTGCAGATGCAGCTGTAAATATCGCGGTTGATATGGAAGAAGAGGGATTGATTGATAAAGAAACTGCAGTAATGAGAATAGACCCAGAAGATATCAGTCAATTACTGCATCCTAACTTTAAGGAAGATGAATTGGAAAAGGCAGACCTGCTGGCTGAGGGTCTTGCTGCTTCTCCTGGTGCGGCTACCGGTAAAGTTTACTTTAATTCAGAAGATGCTGTAGAAGCTGCTGCTGAAGGAGAAGATGTAATTTTAGTTCGTAAGGAAACTTCACCTGAAGATATAGAGGGTATGGTTAAGGCCAATGGTATTCTAACCTCTCGTGGTGGAATGACCTCTCATGCTGCAGTTGTAGCTCGAGGTATGGGTAAATGCTGTGTAGCTGGTGCTGGAGATATTCAGGTTGATGAAAGCTCCAGACAGTTCTTTGTTGATGATCGGGTCTTTAATGAAGGAGATTTTATCTCCTTAAACGGCAGTACCGGTGAAGTCTATGCTGGAGTAATAGAAACTACAGATGCTAATCTGACAGAAAACTTTAAAATGCTGATGGAATGGTCAGATGAATACCGTGAGATGGGTGTTTACACTAATGCTGATACTCCTCATGATGCAGAGGTAGCTGTTGATTTTGGAGCTGAAGGTATTGGTCTCTGTCGTACAGAGCATATGTTCTTTGATAGTGAAAGAATTATTTCTGTTCGGGAAATGATAGTTGCTGACAGTAAGAAAAAGCGTAAAAAAGCTCTGGATAAATTATTCCCCTATCAAAAAGATGACTTTAAAGGAATCTTTAAAGTTATGCAGGATAAAACAGTAACTGTCAGATTATTGGATCCACCACTACATGAATTCCTGCCTCAAAATGATAGAGATATTAAAAATCTGGCTGATCAGTTGAGCGTTCCTGTAGAGGAGTTAAAACGGATTATTAGTGAATTAGAAGAAATGAATCCGATGCTTGGACACCGCGGCTGCCGACTTGGTATTACCTATCCTGAAATTTATAAAATGCAGGTGAAGGCAATTATCTCTGCTGCTTTAGAAGTTAAAGAAGAAGAGGGTTATGATGTTAAGGCTGATATTATGATTCCTCTGGTGGGTACAGCTAAAGAATTAGAAATACTAAGAAAAGATGCTCTGGAAGTTGCAGAAGAACTCTTAGAAAATTCTAGTGTTAAAATTGAATATAGTGTAGGTACAATGATCGAAATACCAAGGGCTGCTTTAACTGCAGATAAAGTGGCAGCTCATGCTGACTTCTTCTCCTTTGGTACTAACGATTTAACTCAAATGACCTATGGTTTCTCCCGTGATGATGCCGGTAAATTTATTAGTAAGTATTTAGACCAGGAGATATTCCCCAAAGATCCTTTCCAGGTTTTAGATCAGGAAGGTGTGGGGCAGTTGGTTGAAACCGCAGCTGAGCTTGGACGCAAAGCTAAGCCGGATCTAAAATTAGGTATCTGTGGAGAACATGGTGGAGAACCTTCTTCTATCGAGTTCTGCCATAGAACCGGGCTTAATTATGTCTCCTGTTCACCTTATCGTGTTCCAATTGCTCGTCTGGCTGCAGCTCAGGCTGCACTAAAAAATGACTAAGAATTAACAACCTTATCTTATAGATTAAAAACAGATATGAGATGAGAGATGGCTCCCTTCTATTGAAATTCTTTAATAGGAGGGAGTTTTAATATTAGAATTTAAAAAAATTTATCTCAGCTACTTATTCCTTGACAAATGGTTTAAATTCACTGTATACTTTAGTAAATAAAAGCGGAAGGGGAATTAGATGGATTACGATAAGGTACTGATTCTTGATTTTGGCGGCCAGTACAGTCAGCTAATTGCAAGAAGAGTAAGAGAATTTAATGTTTATTCGGTAATAAGAGGACACAATATTGAGCTGGAGGAAATTAAAGAAATAGAGCCAGCAGCTATAATTTTTTCAGGTGGACCTGACAGTGTAACAGACCCTGGTGCTCCTGGAGTTGATCAGGGGGTATTTGAACTAGGAATTCCGATCTTAGGTATTTGCTATGGGATGCAGTTAATGGCTCAGCTTTTAGAGGGAGGCCATGTAGAAAAGGCTGAACATGGTGAATATGGTAAAGCTGCTCTGGAGATATATACAGATAAAAAGTTATTTAAGGAAATAGAAAATCATTCTCAGGTCTGGATGAGTCATGGTGATCATGTTAAAGAAGTACCTGATGGATTTGAAGTCATTGCCAGAACTGAATTAACTGCTACAGCAGCAATGGCTGACTTTGAAAGAGATTTTTATGGAGTGCAGTTTCATCCAGAAGTTAACCACACTATTCAGGGAAAGACTATTCTTCACAATTTTCTGTTCAGGATTGTAGACCTCAGAGCCAACTGGAATATGGCAGATTATATCAATGAAGAAGTAGAAAGAATTAGAAAACAGGTTGGAAAGGGTAAAGTAATCTGCGGACTTTCCGGTGGGGTAGATTCTGCAGTTGCTTCAGCTATTGTCCACAAAGCTATAGGTGATCAGCTGACCTGTATTTTTGTTGATCATGGTCTGCTTCGTAAAGGAGAAGCCGAACAGGTTAAAAGAACCTTTGGTGAGGAATTTAATATTCCACTGGTTTATGTTGATGCTAAAAAGCGTTTTTTAGATAGACTGGCTGGAATTAAAGAACCTGAGGAAAAAAGAAAAATTATCGGAGATGAGTTTATTCAGGTTTTTGATCAAGAGGCAGAAAAATTATCAGATGTTCGTTATCTGGTTCAGGGCACTATTTATTCTGATGTTATAGAGAGTGGGGGCACAGATAAAGCAGCTACAATCAAGAGTCACCATAATGTAGGTGGGCTGCCGGAAGAAATGAATCTTGAACTCGTTGAACCACTGCATTTTTTATTTAAGGATGAAGTTAGAAAGATAGGTGAGGTTCTTGGTTTACCGGAAGAAATTGTCTGGAGACAGCCTTTTCCAGGCCCGGGACTTGCAATCAGAATAATCGGTGATGTTGACTGGGATAAATTAGAAATTTTAAGAAGTGCAGACGCTATTGTTCAGGAAGAAATAAAAGAAGCCGGTCTTTATCGAGATATCTGGCAGTCCTTTGCAGTTTTACCTGATCTAAGAAGTGTCGGAGTTATGGGGGATGAGCGGACTTATGGTTATCCAGTTATATTAAGAGCTGTCAATAGTGATGATGCTATGACAGCAGACTGGGCTCGTCTGCCTTATGAGGTACTGCAGTCAATTTCTAATAAAATAGTTAATCAGGTGGAAGAAGTTAATCGAGTTGTTTATGATATTACATCAAAACCACCTGGTACAATAGAATGGGAGTAATATCCAGGAAAGAGGTGTAAACTTTGTCCAGAAATATAAAGGATAAATTTACTGAGCAGCTATTTGAAGCAATTCTAATGCTTGAGAGCAAAGAAGAATGTTATAATTTTTTTCAGGATATAGCTACAATTGGTGAAATCAAAGCCCTGGGTCAGAGGCTGGAAGTAGCCAGGATGCTTAAAGAGGGTTATACATATGACCACATAGTAGCTGAGACTGGAGTGAGTACTGCAACTATTAGTCGAGTTAAGCGCTCCTTGGAATACGGTGAAGATGGCTATAATTTAATCCTGGCTAGACTTAATCAAAATCAGGAAGAATAGATTTAATTTAAGAAGGATATCATAGTTTTGAAATTATTCTATTGATATGTTAAAATAATTTTGAGGGAAGCTAGCTTATAATATATTATTTTTTAAAGATTAGAAAGTGTCTACTTATTTTAAGTAGCACTTTTTTTTTGTAAGGGGGGATTTAATTGATTAAATTAGAAAATTTATCAAAAACTTATTCTACAGAGGATGAAGAAGCAGTTTCTAATTTGAATTTAGAAGTTGAAGAAGGTGAAGTCTGCGTTTTTGTAGGACCTTCCGGTTGTGGTAAAACTACTACCCTGAAGATGATTAATAGGTTAATTGAGCCGTCTTCCGGAAAAATTTATATAAATCAGGAAGATGCTTTTTCCCTAAAAAAAAGTGAATTGCGCCGTAAAATTGGTTATGTGATTCAGGAAATTGGTCTTTTCCCACATTTAACAGTTAAAGAAAATGTTGCCACAGTCCCAAAATTGTTAAACTGGGAAGAGGAAAAAATTGATAAGAGAGTGATAGAATTAATAGAACTAATTGGATTAGATCCTGATAATCATCTAAACAAATATCCACATGAACTCTCAGGTGGTCAGCAGCAGCGAGTAGGAGTGGCCAGAGCAATGGCTGCAGATCCGCCAATTATGCTGATGGATGAACCATTTGGAGCTGTTGATCCAATTACCCGTGCAGATCTTCAGAATGAATTTCTGCGTCTGCAGAAACAGATCAAAAAAACTATCTGTTTTGTTACTCATGATATTGATGAAGCAATAAAGATGGGTGATAAAATAGCAATTATGAATCAGGGTCAATTGGTTCAATATGATACCCCAAAAAATATTTTATTTAATCCTAAAAATGAATTTGTCGAAGATTTTATTGGTTCAGATAGAGGCCTTAAGGTTTTAAATCTCTTGAAAGCTAAAAAAGTAATGGAAAAAGATTTTTATAAAGCAGATAGATCTGAAAGTTATGAACAGGTAATGAATAAAATAGAAGAATCAAATCAGAAATATATTCTTGTAACTTTTGATAAAAGAAAATTTATGGGCTATGTTAATTTTAAAAGGCTGAAAGCGCACGAAGAGTCTGCTTGGGAAAAACATATAAAAATGACCCCGGTAATAGAAGAAGACGCAACCTTAAAAGATGTTTTAAACAAAATGATAGAAAATGATGTGACTTTAATTCCTGTAGTTGACAGTGATTATAATCTGAAAGCAACAATAACAATGGAAATTATTCAAAAGTATATTAGTGATGAATATAATCAGGAAAACTAAAGGGGGATTGAGATGGAAGTAATTGATTACTTTTTTGAAAATTCGGATAAGATTTTAGAATATACAGCAGCACATCTTTATTTGATTTCAATTTCAATTACCCTTTCCTTAATTCTCTGGGTAAGTGTAGGAATTATAATAAGAAATAGAGAAAAAACAGCAAAGTCATTAATCGGTTTTGGCAGCTTAATTATGTCAGTTCCCAGTGTCTCACTATATGGAATATTAATGACAGTACCTGCTTTTGGACTCAATATGAGAAGCGCAGTATTTGCTTTAATTTTATATTCTATGATTCCCATTGTTAGAAATGTTTATACCTCTTTAAATGAAGTAGATCCGGCTATTCTGGAATCTGCCAGAGGAATGGGAATGACAGAAAAACAGATATTGTGGAAAGTACAGCTGCCGATGGCAATGCCGGTTATTATTGCTGGAATAAGAGTTGCACTGGTAATGATGATTGGAATTGCAGCTCTGGCAGTCTTTATAGGTGAACGCAATTTGGGGCAGCTTATTTATCAGGGAATTGTGAGGACCAAAACAGAAATGATAGTTAATGGTGCTGTACTAATTTCATTAATTTCGATTACTGTTGATATTCTGATGGAAATTTTGAAAAGAATTTTAGTCTCACCTGGTTTATTAAAATCAGATTCAGCCGGGGAGGGAAAATAAATGTGGAATGAGATATGGCAAATTTTTTTAGATGAAGGTATTTCTTTGATGGTTGAACATTTACAGTTAGTGGGAATTGCAGTTTCAGCTGCTATTATAATTGCACTACCGGCAGGAATTCTGCTGAGCAGAGATCTGATGAAAGATTATTCAGGAAAAATCATTTCAGTCTTTAATGTTGCTCAGGGTTTACCAAGCCTGGCAATTATTGCTCTTTTTCTTCCACTTTTGGGTATCGGTTTTTTTCCTGCTGTGACAGCACTGACTATTTATGCACTGCTGCCAATTGTTCGTAATACTATAGCTGGAATAAATAGTGTGGATGCTGAAATAATAGAAGCTGCCCGGGGAATGGGCATGAATCCTTTTCAGGTTTTATATAAAGTTGAACTCCCGCTTGCTCTGCCAATTATTATTGCCGGTATACAGACTGCAGCTGTTGTAACTGTAGGTACAGCCGTAATTTCTAATTT
>JBKHFK010000003.1:0-21047 GCA_046540295.1 Halanaerobium sp. | reverse complement strand
GCTGAAAATGCCTCGTAATAGGAAACATGATAATGATAACAGAGATGATCAGCCTGGCTCCCCTGCCTGGATGACCACTTTCGGAGATATGATGACCCTGCTTTTAGTGTTTTTTGTTTTACTCTACTCTTTTTCTTCAATGGATGTGGAAAAATTTGAGGGATTTATTTCTGCTCTGCAGAATCAGCTCGGAGTGTTAGAGGGGGGTAAAACAATTACTCCCAATCCCAATATTGATGCCGGAACCATGGGGGAAGATTATGCTCAGGCACCTGAAAATATTCAGGAGATTATGCGAGAATTAGATAATTATATTGAAAGTAATGGTCTTGGTGAGCGAGTCAATGTAGAAAACAAAAGAAAGGGACTGGTAATCAGTCTGACAGGTGAGATATTGTATGAACTTGGTCGAGCTGATATTAGGGATGAGGGTAGAGAAGTTTTAACAATGATTTCGGATATTTTAATTGATATTCCAAATGATATTATGATTGAAGGACACACAGATAATTTACCAATTAGAACAGATGAATTCCCTTCTAACTGGGAACTTTCGACAGCAAGAGCTGTAAATGTAATAGAATTTTTGATAGAAGAAAGAGATTTTGACCCGGCCAGGTTATCTGCTGCTGGATATTCTGAATACAGACCTGTTGCAGATAATGATAATGCTGATGGAAGGGCAGAAAATAGAAGAGTCGAAGTTGTAGTTTTAAATTCTCAGTATACTGTCAATAATGGTGAACGGGCTCCGGCAGATATAAGCAATCCAATTATTGAAGATAATAATCCAACAGACAGTACTGAGGAAGGAGGAAATATAGATGGCTGAAGATGGACAGATGAACTATAAGATGCTGGCTTTAATTGTAGTTTTAGTAATTATTATAACAGGGGTAGCAAGTTTTACTTTTTTTACTTATTTTTCAGTCTCCAGTGATGAAGAAAATGGAGATGAGGTTGAGAGTGTAGATGATATCAGACCGACTTATGATGCGGGGAGTTATACTGTCAATATTTCTAATAATAATCAGATTAATTTTGTGAGAGCAAGTATTGTTCTGGAATTAGAAAATCCTGACCTGACAGAAGAGCTTGACAAAAGAACTTCCCAGATCAGAGATCGAGTTATTTCTACTCTCAGAGCTCAGGATGAAGAAATACTTGAAGAGCCAGGATCAGAAACAATCAAAGAAATAGTGAGAGAAAAAATAAATGAATTGTTAATTTCGGGAGAAGTTACAAATGTCTGGTTTACAGAACTGGTTGTACAGTAGGGAGGATAAAAGATGGCTGATGTACTAAACCAAAATGAAATAGACTCTCTGCTCTCTGCAATTAGTGATGGTAGTCTTGATGTGGAGGAAGCTAAAGAACAGTCAGAGGAAAAAAATATTAAGGATTATGATTTTAGAAGACCTGATAAACTTTCTAAAGAGCAGATGCGTACTCTGCAGATGATCCATGAAAATTTATCTAGATTATTTACAACTACACTATCTACCAAACTTCGCAGTATGGTTAATTTCGAAGTAGCATCAATAGAACAGCTTTCATATTCTGAGTTTATTCATTCCCTACCGGAACCAACAATTATTGGAATTAGTAATTTGAAACCGCTGGAAGGTCAGTTTATTTTTGAGATTAATCCGGAGATTGGCTTTGCAATTATTGACAGGCTTTTTGGAGGTTTTGGTAATCCAATCGATGAGATTCGTTCTTTTACAGATATTGAACAGGTAGTAATTAAGCGGGTTATGAACTGGCTTCTGGAAGGTTTTAGTGAAGCCTGGGAAAACATTTCAAAGTTAAAACCAGAACTGCTTGAACTGGAATCAAATCCTCAGTTTACTCAGATAGTACCGGATAGTGATATGACAATTATTGTTACTCTTTCCGCCCGGATTGGTGGGAGTGAGGGTTTAATGAATATCTGTCTGCCATATATTATGCTGGAGCCAATAGTAAGTAATCTAAATGCTCAATACTGGTTTTCCAGTACCAGAGAAAAACAGACTCCAGAACATATAGCAAAGCTGCGCAAGAGATTAAATGAAGCACTGGTAGAAGTTGATGCGGTTTTAGGGAGCACAGAAATTACAGTTGAAGATTTTCTTTATCTTCAACCCGGGGATGTAATCCGGCTTGATAAAAAAGTCGAAGAAAATGCTGAACTCAAGATTGGCAGCAGGAGAAAATATGAGGCAGTTGTCGGTAATAAAAATAATCATAAAGCAATACAAATTATAGGTGTAGCGGAAAACTTGTTAGAGGAGAGTGAAGACGATGACGAATGATGGTAATTTTTTATCACAGGATGAAATAGATGCATTAATGAATAATCAGGAAGATGAAGAATCTGCAGCAGACAATGGAGCAGGTGGGCCAGTTTTTAAAGATTTAAATTCAGAAGAAATTGATGTTATTGGAGAAGTCAATAACATTGCTATGGGCTCTTCGGCTACAGCACTCTCCACATTACTTGATGAAAAAGTAGATATTACAACCCCGGAGGTAGAAGTAAAGACTTTTCAGCAGTTGATTGAGGAGTATGACAGACCCTGTGTTTTAGTTAAGGTAGAATATGTAGAGGGAATAGAGGGTTTAAGTTTACTGGTTATTGATACAGAAGATGCAGCTGTGATTGCAGATTTAATGATGGGTGGAGATGGTCTGGAAGGCATGGACCAGGAAATGTTGAATGAAATTTCAATTAGTGCAGTCGGGGAAGCTATGAATCAGATGATGGGAGCAGCTTCTACTGCAATGTCCAATATTTTAGATGTACTGGTAAATATATCTCCTCCAACAGCAGAATATATTGATCTTGATGATGTTATTGAAGAGGGGAGAGACTGGTTTGATCCTGATGAAAATATTGTTGTTACTTCTTTTAAATTAAAAGTTGGAGATGTAATTGACAGTAGTTTTAAGCAGATTTCTTCCTATGATTTTGTTAAGAATTTGGCTAACTCTCTGCTTCAGGGAGGAACAGGATTGATGGATAACACCATTGATGAAGAAGAAATTGAAAAAGAAATAAAAGAAGAAGTTGATACAACAGTTAAAGAGGAATATCAGGAAACTGTCAGCTCTCAAGCTTTAAATCAGGCTGCAGCCTCCACACAGCCCCGGAATACTTCTGATCAGCATTCCAGTCAGCAGAGAAGAGAGCCTCAAAGTAGAAATATTGAGCGTGAGGAAAAAGTTGATATTAAGTCAGCTCAGTTCCCCGAATTTAATGAAGCATCATCTCAACCTCTGCCCAATAATATGGAATTAATTAAGGATGTGCCGCTGGAAGTAACTGTTCGACTGGGGAAAACAGTTATGAAAATCAGGGATATTCTTGATCTGGGGGATGGTTCAATTATAGAATTAGATAAACTTGCTGGTGAGCCGGTGGATCTGCTGGTTAATGGTAAACTGGTAGCAAAGGGAGAAGTTGTTGTTATTGATGAAAATTTTGGGTTTAGAGTTAAGGATATTATTAGTCCTGCTGAACGATTATCAAAAATATAGGCCGGTGATATAATGAATTATCTATGGGAAACTTTTAAAATAACTTTTTATTTGGTATTGGTCATAGCTTTTATACTGGCAATTTACTACCTAGTAAAAAATAGATTTAGTTTAAATAATTCCAGGCAGATGGAAATAATTGATACAATGAGACTGGCCAATAACGAAACAATTTATCTGGTCAAAGTTTTTGACGAAATTGTTATGCTTGGCGGCAGCAAGGAAGAGTTAAATTATCTTAAAAGCTGGCCAGTAGAGGATATTGATTTGAACCTTAAAAAGTTAAAAAATGCAAATACAAAAAAGAGCAGTTTTAAAAGCAAAATAAAAAGTATTCTGGATCAAAATAATGAAAATTCAAGCAGCAGTGATCGGGATGCTTAAGAAGTTTTTGGTATTTGTTTTTGTTCTATTTTTATTGTTCAGTGTTACTGTTTCAGTTTCAGCTCAGGATTTCAATATTCCCAGTATTTCTTTGGAAATTGGTGATGATGAAGCAGAAAATGAGGGTGATGATCTGGTATTATCACTGCAAATTTTACTTCTGCTAACAATTTTGTCTTTAGCACCGGCAATTATAATACTTTTTACTTCTTTTACCAGAATTATAATTGTTTTTTCTATTTTAAAAAGGGCGCTGGCTTTAAATAATATGCCGCCAAATCAGGTTTTGATTGGGATTGCTATCTTTTTAACTATTTTTATTATGTCACCAGTCTGGCAGGGAGTAAATCAGGATGCTTTACAGCCCTATCTGGCGGAAGATATCAGTCTGGAAGAAGCTTATGATAACACACTTAATCCGGTGAGGGAATTTATGTTTAATCAGGTTGACGAGCGCTCTCTGGCTTTATTTACCAATATCGCAGAAATTGAGCGGCCGGACAACAGAGATGATCTCCCGACCTATGTTCTAATTCCTGCTTTTTTGATAAATGAGATAAAAATTGCTTTTCAGATTGGATTTTTGCTGTATATACCGTTTTTAATGATCGATATGATAGTAGCCAGTATTTTAATGTCTATGGGTATGATGATGTTACCTCCGGTAATTATCTCCCTGCCATTTAAAATTTTACTTTTTGTTTTAGCTGACGGCTGGCATCTTTTGATTGAATCATTAGTAGAAACTTTTTTCTAATTAATATTAAAATTTATTTTAAATAATTTGGATTTAAAATTTAGGAGTTGAAGATAATGGGAGAAGCTGTTGTTCTTGATATTGGAAGACAGGCTTTATACATAGTTATAATTGTAGTTCTGCCTGTGCTGGGAGCGGGTTTAATCACCGGGCTTTTAGTTGCTATTTTTCAGGCTACAACCCAGATTCAGGAACAGACGCTGGCCTTTGTTCCCAAAATATTTGCTGTTTTGGGAGCTATAGCCTTTTTTGGTCCCTGGATAATGACAACAATTGTAGAATTTGTGCAGGAACTTCTGCAGACAATCCCGACCTATGTAGGATAGGGGCTGATTATAATTGATAGAAGAATTAATGATTAATGAATATATTTATTTATTTTTCCTGGTTTTCAGCCGCTATCTGGGAATGATGCTTTTAACACCTATTTTTAGCAGTCAGGTAATATTATATCAGGTCAAAGTTCTGATGGCTCTGGCTCTAACTTCAATCAGTTTACCGATTGCAGCCGGTCTTTACCCTGCAGTTTATCCGGAAAGCAATCTGCTGGTGGTGGTTGAAATTGTCAGTGAGGCCAGTATTGGTTTGTTTATGGGGCTTGCTGTTTTTTTAGTTTTTTCTGCAATTCAGCTTGCCGGTCAGATAATTGATATGAGAATGGGTTTTAGAATAGCAAATGTTGTTGACCCTTTTAGTGGTGTTGACTCACCGGTTATTGGGCAGCTAAAAAATATTTTTGTAACCTTAATTTTTCTGGCATTAAATGGACATTTATATTTAATCAGACATTTACATCAGTCTTTTGAAATTATTCCACCCGGGAGAGTTAATTTTAGTTCAGAACTCTGGCAGTATTTTTTTAGAAGAAGTGCTGATATGTTTGTTCTGGCTGTTAAGATTGCTCTGCCGATAGCAGGAGCTATCTTTTTTATAGATATTATTCTGGCTTTTCTGGCCAGATCAGTACCACAGATGAACCTGTTTATAATTGGACTTCCGGTTAAAATTATGGCTGGTTTAATTTTATTATTTGTTTTAATGCCTGTCTTAAACAGCTATTATGCAGGAGTAATAATGGATGTAATTAATGAAATTCCGGCTCTTTTTAGGTTGATCGCACCATAGATTTTCAGCTTTAATTTAATAATTTTAATCAAATTTTGAGTTAGTTACAGCAAAAGGAGTAAATAGCATGGCTGATAATGGAACTGGAGAAAAAACTGAAGAACCCACGCCGAAACGAAGACGGGATGCCAGAGAAAAAGGTAATGTTGCTAAGGGGAAAGAACTAAGTCAGGCCTTTACCCTGCTGGCAAGTTTTATGTTTCTCTATTTTTTAATGCAGCAGCTATTTTTTGGAATTTTAGATCAAATCCAGTATTATTTTAAGAATCTAATTGTTGAACCATTTACTATAGATATAGCATTTAATATTCTGTATGATGCATTTTTTGCAGTGATTGAAAGTATTTATCCGATTATGATAGTTACTGCAGCAGCGGGGATACTGGTTAATTTTTTGCAGGTTGGTGCTCTTTTTACAACCAAACCCCTGGTGCCGGATTTAAAAAAGGTTGATCCGATTAAAGGTGCCAAAAATATTTTTTCTCTCAAAGGTTTTGTTGAATTATTAAAATCGCTGTTTAAACTTACCGTGATAGCTCTGATTTCCTATCAGTTTTTGATGTCCAATCTTGAGATATTCGAAAAAAGCATTAATCAGGGTCTGTCCCAGTCACTGGTTGCTATTGCAGATTTAATTTCCCGCATGGCTTTTGCAATAATTGCTGCTTTAATTTTCTTAGGAGTTCTGGATCTTCTCTATCAAAGATGGCAGCATACTAAGGACCTTAAAATGTCCAAATATGAGGTTAAACAGGAAAGAAAAGAGATGGAAGGAGATCCAATGATTCAGCAGCAGAGAAAGCAGAGACAGCGCGAGATGAGTATGAACAGAATGATGTCTTCTGTTAAAGATGCTGATGTTGTGATTACCAATCCAACCCATATTGCTGTTGCTTTAGAATATGATTTAAAGGAAATGGAAGCTCCAATAGTAGTGGCAAAAGGAGAAGACTTTATTGCCCAAAAAATTAAAGAAAAGGCGAGAGAAGCAGAGGTTGAAATTATTGAGAATAAACCCCTTGCTCGATCTTTAAATAAGATGACAGAGATCGGGGATCAGGTGCCGGTAGAACTCTACCAGGCAGTTGCCGAGATTCTGGCCGGTATATTCCAAAAAAGAAGTTGATAAATAAAATTATTATTTTCTTATTGATGTTTTAATTTACTTAGATTGTTGATATAATAGTAATAACCTGTGTATAGATTTTCAAAATTCTGGAGGTTTATTTTATTAGTGGATAATACAGCAGCTTTTAATAATATAACAAAAAATATGGATATAATTTTTGCTTTAATGGTAGTAGGTATAATTGTAATGTTTATCATTCCACTGCCGACTGTTCTTTTAGATATGCTGCTGGCTGCAAACATAACTTTTTCTATGGTTGTTATTCTGGTAAGTATTTATACAACTGAACCACTTGATCTATCAGTTTTTCCCTCTCTGCTGCTTTTTGCGACTTTATTCAGGCTGGGTCTTAATGTTTCTACAACCAGACTGATATTGGGACAGGGATATGCCGGAGAAATTATTTTAAGTTTTGGTGATTTTGTTGTCGGAGGTAATTATGTTGTTGGTTTAATCATCTTTTTAATTCTGGTGGTTATTCAATTTGTAGTTATCACAAAAGGTGCAGAAAGAGTTGCTGAAGTAGCGGCACGTTTTACTCTGGATGCCATGCCCGGTAAGCAGATGAGTATTGATGCTGACTTAAATGCCGGGATTATAGATGAGCACGAAGCAAAAAGGGAAAGAGAAAAAATACGTCAGGAAGCAGATTTTTATGGTGCAATGGATGGTGCCAGTAAATTTGTAAAAGGGGATGCAATTGCCGGTATTATAATTACCTTTATTAATATTATTGGTGGACTGGTTATTGGTATGATGCAGCAGGGAATGGGATTTGGAGAGGCTTCGCAAACTTATATTTTATTAACTGTTGGTGATGGACTCGTATCTCAGATTCCAGCACTTTTAATTTCTACTGCCACCGGTATGGTTGTAACCAGAGCAGCTTCTGAGAATAATATGGGTAATGAAATGACAGAACAGCTTTTAAGACAGCCTAAGGCTCTTTTTATAGCTGCCGGTGTTTTATTAGTCCTGGGATTTGTACCCGGTTTGCCGACTATTCCTTTTTTAGTGCTGGCAGTATTTATTGCCACTATGGCCTATTTAATTATTAGAACAGCTCAGGTTGAAACTCCAAAAAGAGAAAAGAAAAAGAAACCCGAGTTAAGTCCGGCAGAACAGCAGGAGATGAAAGAACAGGAGATTAAACAGCTGATTAAAGTTGATAAACTGGAAATTGAGGTGGGATATAATCTTATTTCACTGGTTCTTCCTGAACAGGGAGGAGATTTTCTGGACCGGGTAGCCAATATTAGAAAACAAATTGCAATGGATCTTGGTATTATTTTACCACCTGTTAGAATTGTAGATAATCTACAGCTGCAGCCAAATACATATAAGATCAAACTGCAGGGAGTCGAGATTAGCGAATATCAGCTTTTTGCTGATAAATATCTGGCAATGGACCCGGGTGATACTTTTGAGGATATCGAAGGTGTTGAGACAGAAGAACCGGCTTTTGGAACACCTGCAATCTGGATTGAGGCTGAACAGCGAGAAAGAGCTGAAATGGCGAATTATACAGTTGTTGATCCCGGTTCAGTTATGGCAACTCATTTAACAGAGATTATTAAATCTCATGCCTATGAACTGCTGGGAAGAGAAGAAGTCAAGAAGTTAATTGATAATGTTAAAGAAGATAATCAGGCTGTAGTAGATGAATTGATTCCTGATTTAATGAATCTGGGAGAAATCCAAAAAATACTGCAGAATTTATTGTGGGAGAATATTCCGATCAAGAATTTGGTTTTAATTTTAGAAACTCTGGCTGATCATGCAGGAAGAACTAAAGATCAAACAATTTTGACCGAATATGTACGCCAGGGATTATCAAGACAGATCAGTAATCAGTTTACTGATGAAGAAAATAATTTAGATGTATTTACAATTGATCCAGAAAAGGAAGAAAAACTGGCAAATTCCTTAGAACAATCTGATCAGGGTAATTATCTTTCCTTAGAGCCTGCTCAGGCACAGAATTTGATTAACAGCATAGTCCAGCAGGCCAGGCAGTTATTGGAAAAGGGGAAAGAACCAATTTTATTAACTTCACCAATGATTAGAAGGCCGATAAAAGAGATGGTTCATCGAACATTTTCTGATTTAATTGTACTCTCTTTTAACGAACTGGAAGCTGATGTTGAACTGCAGGTTCAGGGGGTTGTTAAGTAAATGAAGGTAAAAAAATATACAGGTGAGACAATGCAGGATGTAATCTTTCAGGTGAAAGCTGATCTCGGTCCTGAGGCAGTAATTGTGAATAAAAGGAAATTCAAAAAAGGTGGATTTTTAGGTTTTTTCGGGACAGAGTTTTTTGAAGTTGTTGCTGCCCTGGAAGATAAAGGGTCTGAGTCAGCAGAGACTGAGGGAAATAAAGAAACTGAAACTCTGGATGATATTATAGAAATTTCTAATTACGGCAGCAGGTCTAAAAAAATAGAAGAAGAGTCGATTCAAAAAACAGCCAGTCAGGATCCAGAAAACAAAAATGCGATTAAAGAATTTATTAATGATTTAAAAACAGCAGAAAAATCTGTTCTTCAGAACCAAAAAGAAGATAAAAAACAAAATGTAGACAGCAGCAAAAACAGCAAACAAAAAAATGATTTTAAAAAAGAATTTGCTAAACACAGTCAGGTAAAGCAGGAAAATCAGCAGATTTCTAATCCTGATTCCGGCAGTTTAAAAAATAAAGAAGAAAATTTAACTGCAGCTCAAAAACTGCAGAATAAATTTCAGAATAAAAATTCTGGATCTAAAAAGTTAAACAACAGCAATCAGCTATATAATTATCTGCTGGACCAGGGAGTAGACAGCAGAAATGTTAATCTCTTTTTAAAGGAGATGGATACTAAAATTTCTGCAGATTACGATGATTTTAAAAGAAAACTAAAAGATTTTTTAGAAATTTATTTTGCAGATAATGAAGAAATAAAACTGGAGCAAAATCAGAAAGTGATTTCTTTTGTCGGGCCCACTGGTGTCGGCAAGACAACAACTATGGCTAAAATTGCAGCTTATTTTGCAGTAGATCAAAATAAAGATGTTGGTCTAATTACTGCAGATACCTATAGAATTGCTGCTGTTGAACAGCTGCAGACTTACAGTAAAATTATAGACATTCCTTTTGCTGTCTGTTACAGCAGCAGTAAACTGGAAGAAATGATTAAAGGTCAGTTTAGAAACTGTGATTTAGTATTAATTGATACACCGGGAAGCAGCTGGAAGGATCAGCCTCAGATTGGCAGGCTAAATGATTTTGTTGACCACAGTTTTATAGATGAAGTTCATCTCTTATTAAGCTTAAACACTAAAAGCAGTGATTTAAGAAATATTATAGCTAAGTTTTCTGAACTTGAGCCTGATAAAGCTCTGCTGACAAAACTTGATGAAACCAGCAGTTATGGAGATATTATTAATATTAAGGAAAATTATAAGCTGCCAATCTCCTATCTGACCTGTGGTCAGGATGTTCCGGAAGATTTTGAAATAGCAGATTCAGAACAAATTTATAAATATTTATTTGGTGATTTTTATGCGTAGTCAGGCAGCAAAGTTGAAAGAGATTATGCAGAAGAAAAAGGCAGAAGAGGATCTGCAGGAGTTTAATACTACCTCGACTCGCACTATTGCAGTGGCCAGCGGCAAAGGCGGAGTTGGCAAATCAACTTTTACAGTTAATTTTGCTTATAATTTGTGTAAATTGGGCAAAGAAGTTTTAATTATTGACAGTGATATCGGGATGGCCAATCTTGATATTATGCTTGGAGTACAGCCCAATTATGATATGGGACATCTTCTGCGGGAAGAATGCAGCCTGGAGGATGCAGTAATAGAAGGTCCAGCCGGGATTAAACTTTTAAGTGGAATTACCGGTGATGATAGTTTTATAGATATCCAAAAAGATGCTCTGCAGAAATTAATAGAAATTGGTGATCAGATTGAACAAAACTATAATTATCTTTTGATCGATCTGGGAGCCGGAGCTGCCAAAAGTATTGTGAGCACCATAATGGCAGCAGAAGAATTGATATTATTATTGACTACAGAACCAACCTCAGTTATGGACAGCTACAGTTTAATTAAAATTTTGGCCAATCATAACTACAACAAACCAATAAAAATGATAATTAATCAAACAGAAGACGAAAAAGATGCTCAAAAAACTGCAAACAGGATTATCAAAACTGTAAAAAATTACCTTAATCTGGATTTAACTCTGGTCGGTAGTATTGCCCATGATCGTAAAATTAGTGAGGCCCTGCGCAGACAAAAGCCCTATGCCGAGCTTTTTTCAAATCGAAAAGCGGCCAGAGATTTTGAAGCACTTGCCAGAAAAATAGCAGGAGAAGAAAAAGAGAAAAAATCCAGTGGTGTAAAGGGTTATTTTTATAAAATGGTTGGGTTTTTTAACAAACATGTTAAATAGTTGATGGAGTTGAGAATATGAAACAGTTAGAGATAAATCAAAAATTGGAAATTGAAGTTTTAACAGGCAGCTATCAGGGTAACTACTTAAGCAAGGTTGCGGATTTTAGGGATCAGGGAATCATTATCACCGGTCTTTACCGTGAGGGAGCACCACTTCCAATTCGTTTAAATCAACCAATTAATGTTTATTATACTACTGACCGAGCAGCCTATAAATTTAAATCAAAAGTCTTAAAGCGAACTAATAAGCCAATACCACTGCTTTTAATTGAACCGGCTGATTCGGTAATCAGAATTCAGCGCCGTGACTATTTTAGACTTGATGTAACAGGTAAAATTGATGTTTATAAAGAAGTTGATGACAAAAATTATCCTAAAAAAATATCTGAAGCCAGTTTGCTGGACATCAGTGGTGGTGGGGTTCAGATGCAGCTAAAAAAGAAAATAAAAAAAGGGGAAGAAATTTTAATTGCTTTGAAAAACATTTTAGCACCTAAAGAATTAATTAAATCAAAAGTTGTTAGGACTCATAAGGAAAATGATGAACTCTATAATTATGGTGTTCAATTTATAGAAATAGAAGAAGAGCAGCGGGAAACGATTATCCAGTGGATTTTTGAATATCAGCGAAAAAACAGACAAAAAGGTTTGAGATAGATGTTAGCAAATTCACTTATTATGGGATTGCTTACATACACAGCTTCAGTTGTTTATAATTTAATTCTCCGCCGCAGTCTGAAAAATGTTTTTTATCTGGGGCTCAGATTTTTAATTTATACAACTCTGCTGACTTTATTTTTACAGTTCAGTTTTTATCTAATTAAAAATTATAATCTTAAAGATCAGCCTGATGTTGAGGACAAGCAGATAAAAAAAGATAAAAATAATGGTGAAACAGAAACTGGAGAAGAGATAGAAGCAGAAACTCTAAAAAATCAGGATTCTGCAGTTAATAATGAATTTGAAAATGAAGAATTCTCGGCTTTTAATCCAGAAGAATTTGATTATCAGCAGGACAACAACCAATAAATTTAATGAAGGAAGATTATTATGGCTTTAGATAAAGAACTCTGGAAAAAATATCGGCTAAATAATAATCAAAAAGCCAGGGAAGAAATTATTTTAAAGCACCTGGGACTGGTGAGATATGCGGTAGGAAGAATAATTATTATGCTTCCTGATCAAATTGAGCCGGAAGATTTAGAAAGTTATGGAATAATTGGTCTGATTGAGGCAGTGGAAAAATTTGATTATCAAAGAGGAATTGAATTTTCCACCTATGCTCTGCCCAGGATTAAAGGAGAAATTTATGATTATTTAAGAAGTAAGGACTGGCTGCCTGATAATATGCGGAGAGAATTAAAAAGAGCAGAAACCGAGAGAGAAAATTTTAAAGCAGATACCGGCAGAGAACCAGATCAGAAAGAACTGGCAAAAAGAACAGGAATAGATGTTGAGCGATTAAATGCCATCGAAAGACACAGCCAGCTTGCTAACTGGATCTCACTTTCTCATGAATTTGAAGGTGTGGAATTAATAGAATTAATAGCAGCTGATCTTGATAAAGCTGTTGATAAATTAACAGAGGAAGAAGCAGTTAACCTGTTAGCTGAAAAATTGGATATGCTTTCTGAAGCTGAAAAACTGGTTTTAACTTTATATTACTATGAAGAACTAACTCAGATTGAAATTGCAGAAGTAATGGAGCTTTCTGCAGCACGAGTTTCTCAGATTCACAGTCGGGCAATCCGGCGCTTAAGAGGAATGTTGAGTAGATCTAAAGAATATTTTTTCTAATGAGAGGTAGGTAATTAACAGTGAGTGAAGAGCAGGTTGATAGAAAAGACAAAAACTGTCTGCTTAAGTTTACAGAAGATAGTGTATTATTAAAGTTAAGGTTAGAGAATAATCCAGATTTAATAGAGATCGAAAATTTTCTGGAAAAAAACAGCATAATGGATGCTGATTATGATATGATTAAGGAAAAGTTGAATAATGAGCAAACTGACTGGTTTAAGATTGCAGAAAATATTAATCTGCCCTCAGAAGAAGATCAAATAGAAATCGAGGTCTCCAGTGATGGCCTGGAAGCAAAAATGGATTTTACTCCGGGCAGAAGCGGTAAAGAATTTACATATGAGGATCTAAAAGAACTGCTGGAAGCTAAAAATATAAGTTATGGAATTATGGAGAAAAAAGCAAAAAGAGTTTTAAAACTCCGGCAGCCAGTCAGCGGCGAGATTATTGCCAAAGGAAAGAAAGCAAGTCCTGGAGAAGATGGATATCTAATCTATCATTTCGAGGAAAAAGAAAATAATGTTGGCACTTTACGAGAAGATGGAACTATGGATTTTCATTCCAAAAACTTGATTAACAATGTACGACGGGGAGAAAAAATTGTTACTCTGGTAGAACCCACAGCAGGAGAACCAGGTATTGATGTTTTTGGAGAAGAGATTGAACCGCCAGCACCTAAATCTGTAAAATTACCAAATGCTAAAAATACAGTTAAGAAAAATAACAGTGTCTATGCTGCTAAAGATGGCCAGATAGTTCGTGATGGCAAAAAAATTGCAATTAATCCTGTTTATCAGGTTAGCGGTGATGTAGATTTAGAAGAAGGTAATATTGATTTTGTTGGTAGTGTTAAAATAAGTGGTGATGTAAGGGAAGGTTTTGTTGTAAAAGCTTCTGGTGATATTGAAGTTGCTGGAAATGTTGCTGCTGCAGAAATTGAATGTGGAGGCAGTGTTTTAATTAAAAAAGGATTTTTGGGGCGAAATAAAGGCACAATAACCGCCAAAGGGGATGTTAATGCCCGCTTTGTAGAAAATGCTGAAATCGAAGCTAATAATGTTAGAGTTCATGAAGCAATAATGCACAGCCATGTTACAGCAAAGGATAGTATAATAGTTTCTGGGGGTAAGGGGTTGATTGTCGGTGGTAGAGTGATGGCCCAAAATGTTATTGAAGCCAGGATTATTGGCTCCAGTCTGGCTACTAAAACTTATGTAGAAATCGGTCTGGAACCGGAGCTGCGAAAGAATTTTAAAGCTGCCAAAGATGAGCTGGAGACAGTAGAGGATAACCTGGATAAGGTAAATAAAAGTGTTGATCTATTGAAATCAATGAAGGAAAAAGGAATCAAATTACCGGCAAATAAAAAAGAGATGTTTTTGAAGCTAAAGAACACCAAAGAGGAGCTTGAAAATAGAAGAGCAGAACTTAATGAAGAGATTGAAGAACTGGAAGAACAGCTTACCGCTTCTGATCAGGCTGTAATTAAAGTTAAGGAATGTATTTTCCCCGGTGTACAGCTTTTAAGCAGTAAAGACAAAATGATAATTAGGAATAAAATTTCAAAATGTGCTTTTACTGAAGTAAATAAAGAATTAAGACAAAAAATAGAATGAAAAAGGAGGTGATAAAATGATAAGAGGTTTATATACAGCTGCTTCTTCGATGGATGTGCTGGAGAAAAAGACTAATATTCGTTCCAATAATCTGGCCAATGTCAATACAAATGGTTTTAAAAAATCTGAAGGAATAACCCGTTCTTTTCCGGAGATGCTTTTGAGCCGAATAGAGGCTGGCAAGGCAGATCAGGAAATAGGTGAACTTTCAACTGGAGCTTTTATGGAGCAGAGTTTTAAAGATATGAGTCAGGGAGATTTTAAGCGAACTGATAATGCTTTAGACTTTGCAGTTGAAGGTGAGGGCTTTTTTGTAATTGAAACCGAAGCAGGTGAGAGATACAGTCGAGACGGCAACTTTACAATTAATGCTGATTCGGAACTGGTAACTCAAAATGGAAATCCTGTGCTGGATACTGAGGGAGAAAGAATACAATTAATTCCCGATCAGGATTTTAGTGTGGGTGCTGACGGACAGATTACTTTTAATAACGGCCTGCAGGGAGCTCAGATTGATCTGGTTAATTTTGATGATCAAGGAGATTTAATGCAGGAAGGTGATAATCTTTATGCAGCTCAGGAAGGAGCAGAGCCGGCAGCAAGTGAAGCTGGAATTGCTCAGGGATATCTCGAGGGTTCAAATGTCAAAATTGTAGATGAGATGTCAAAAATGATCAAGACAACCCGCCATTATGAGTCAAACCAAAAGGTAATCAGCGGTATTGATGAAACATTAAATAAAGTGATTAACGAAGTTGGACAGGCTTAAAATTGATTATAGAGCCGGACCTGAAAGGGAAGCTCTTTACTGCTGTTGACTGAATGAGACGGCAGTTATAAATTGTGATCTATTTTAAGCCTCCTGCTTTAAAAAAATGAGGAGGAAGAAAATGATTAGTGCATTATTTACATCAGCAACAGGAATGAATTCACAGCAGACAAATATTGATACAATTTCTAATAACCTGGCAAACGTTAATACCAGTGGTTTTAAGAAGTCTAAAATTAATTTTGCAGATTTGATTTATACCAATATGCGGGAACCGGGGACTCCAAATGCCCAGGGAGCTGAAATCCCAACCGGTATTGAAATTGGTCATGGTTCCAAGGTTAACAGTACTCAAAAAATATTTTCTCAGGGTAATATTCAAAATACAGACAGTCCTTTAGATATGGTCATTGAAGGTGATGGTTTTTTTGGAATACAGCTTCCTGACGGAGAGATAGCTTACAGCAGAGACGGGTCTTTTAAACAGGACAGTAATGGTAATGTAGTTACTTCAGATGGTTATCAGCTTGAGCCCCCATTAAATATTCCGGCAGAAGCGACAGAAATATCTATAACTTCTGATGGTACAGTTAATGCAACTGTTGATGGAGAAAACCAGCAGTTAGGACAGGTTCAGCTTTATCGTTTTTCTAATCCAGCCGGTCTCAGCAGTGAAGGACGGAATCTTTATTCAGAAACTGCCGCCTCCGGTCAGGCTATGGAGGGATCACCGGGAGAAGATGGTTTTGGAACTGTAACTCAGGGTTTTCTCGAAATGTCAAATGTTAAAGTAGTAGAAGAAATGACTAATATGATAGCAGCCCAGAGAGCCTATGAAACAAATTCTAAATCTATCCAGGCCTCTGATGAAATGCTGCAGACAGCAAATCAGCTGAAACGATAATTGAGTTGATTGGATTTATAAGAGGTGTATTAATTTGAAAAAAGTTGGATTACTTCTGCTGCTTTTAATTTTGCTTATCTTTAGTTTTAATGTTTCAGCCTTTGAAATATTAATTAATGAAGAAGAAGAAGTCTTGTCATCACAGATTAAACTGGATGAGATTGCTGAGATTAAAGCAGTGGATTTAAGTGCTGGAGAGCTGGAAGAATTAAAAAATTTAAAACTTGAAAAATCTCCAGCACCAGGGTATAAAAAAAGATTAACCCGGATTCTGGTGGATTTATCCATTCAAAATCTTGGTTTTGCTAAAAATAGTTATCAACTGAAAATGCCTAAAACAATTACAGTCAGCCGAAAAAGTAAAGTGATTCCTGCTGCAGAAATTAAGACAATGGCTGAAAATTATTTAAGGGAAAATCTGGATTTTTCGGATCAGTCAATAGTTATTGAAAGTAACCGTTCTCTTGATGATCTAGAAATAGGAGCCGGAGATTATGAGCTTCAGGTTGCAGAAGATCAAAACTTAAATTTACCTGCTACTAATTTAAAACTGGAGCTGCTGCAGGAAGAAAAAATTGTTCGCAGAATCTATTATCCAGTTACCATAAAACTGGAGCTGGATGTTTATACTGCTGCCAGGGATCTCAGTCCAAATTCTAAACTGAATAAGTCAGATTTCGAAAAAGAAAAAAGACTAATAAGTGGAAATCCGGAAAATATTATTAGAGACTGGGGTGCAGAAGATTTAAGTAACAAAAATCTGAGCAGGAAAATGCAGGCCGGTGATATTTTAAAATATAACAATCTGGATACTCCTCTTGCTGTCAGCTGGGGAGATAAACTTCGCCTAACTATTAATCAGAATAACATCAGATTATCTACTTTTGTCCTTGCTCGCGGCCGCGGTAAAGTAGGAGATGTTATAAAAGTTGAAAATATGGACAGCGGCTATGAATTTAGAGCAGAAATTGTGTCAGAAACTGAAGTTAAGAGGCTTTCAGAATAAATGAGGTGTAATAAATGAAGTTTAACATTTTTAAAATAGTATTTCTTTCAGTTTTGTTTGTATTAATTATTTTTAGTTCTACAGCTCTGGCAGAATCTTTATGGAGTGATAACTCCAATGATTTGTACCAGGATTATCCTGAATATAATACAGGTGATGTAATAACAGTTGTGATAGAGGAGGACGCGAGTGCAATACAGAGTGCCAATTCTGATGCCAGTCAGGATAGCAGCTACAACTCTGAAGGTGGTGGTTTACTTGATTTTCTACCATTTTTTGATTTTAGTTATTCAGATTCTGAAACGGCAGATGGAGCGACCGAAAGAAGCGGTACTCTGGAGGCAGATATAACTACTGAAGTTATTGAAGCTCGGGATAATGGAAATTTAAAGATTCAGGGTAAAAAACAGGTCCGAATTAATGGAGAAACTCAGACCATTATTTTAGAAGGAGTTATTCGTCCTCAGGATATTAATTTTGATAATGAAGTGTCTTCCAAAAGAGTAAGTGATGCCAATATAGAATATGAGGGTCAAGGAACAGTGGGAGATAAACAGGATCCGGGACTTTTAACCAGATTAGTTAATTTCATTTTCTAGGAGAAGATTTAATTAACTTAAATTTTAATTATTCTAATTAACTTGAAAGAAGGGATAGTTTGTTTAACATAAAGAAAGAAATATTTTTTGAATGTCTAATTATAATTTTAATTATTTTAACTTCTACTGCAGCAGTTTCTGCTAATGATCCGGAGGTTGAAATTGGAAATATTACCAGGATAAAAGGACAGAGAGTAAATCAGTTGATTGGTTATGGTGTAGTGGTTGGTTTAAATGGTAGTGGAGATTCTAACCGCAGCCAGGCTACCCTTCAGAGTGTAGCTAATATGCTTCAAAATTTTGGTGTTAATGTTACAGATGATCAAATTGCCAGTCAAAATATTGCTGCGGTGATGGTAACTGCAGAATTAGCACCTGTTGTTCATAATGGAGATGAGCTGGATATTACTGTTAGTTCAATCGGTGATGCTGACAGCCTGCAGGGGGGAACACTTTTATTAACTCCACTTCAGGCTCCAAATGGAGAAGTCTATGCTTCAGCTCAGGGATCTTTATCTGTGGGTGGATTTAGTGCTGGTAATGAGAGAGATTCTGAAGTACAGAACCACCCAACTGTTGGTAAAGTGCCTGATGGGGCACTGGTAGAAAAAGAAATTAATTCTTCTATTGATGAAGATAATTTAACCTATATACTGGCTAATCCCAGCTTTAAAACAGCCAGTGAGATAGCCAGAAAAATCAATAATAATTTTGGAGATAATACTGCGGAAGCTGTTGATGATTCTACAGTAAATATTTCCCGCCCGAATGATTTTAATAGAGGAATGGTAGATTTTATTGCCGAGGTTAATAGTTTAGAAGTTACCCCATCAGTTGAGGCCAGAGTAGTAATTGATGAGAGAACGGGAACAGTGGTCTTTAATCATAATGTTCATATTTCTACTGTTGCAGTTGCTCATGGTAATTTATCTGTTCAAATTTCTACAGACGAAGAAGTTTCTCAACCTGAGCCTTTCAGTGAGGGTGAGACAACAACAACTGAAGATGTGGAAATTGAAGTCGATGAGGGCCAGGAGAGTAATATGCTGATTGTCAGTCAGGAAAATACTATCGAAGATTTAGTTACTGCTTTAAATGCAATTGGGGCAACACCAAGGGATATTATTTCTATTATTCAGAAGATAGATGCTGCCGGAGCACTGCACGGTGAATTAGAGATTCAGTAATTAATTTCCAGCAGTAAAAATCATTAAATAAAAAGGAGCAGAGATAGTGGAATTAAATAATAATTATCATCAGCTTGCAGAATATCAATTAAATAATCAGCAGGAAATAGAAAAACAAAGAAACTTAGATTCCTCAGCCAAAGATGAAGCAGAGCTGGAAGAAGTTGCTAGGGAATTCAGTTCTATTTTTATAGAGAAAATGTTTGGTTCAATGAAAAAAACACTTCCAGAAGATAAGATGATTGATGGCGGCTATGCAGAAGAAGTATTTTCTGATATGTTATATAAAGAATACAGTCAGATGGCCGGGAAACAGGGAATGCTGGCTGAACTCAATCAGGCTTTAGTTAAACAGCTTAAGAATCTTTAAGAGATAGATTGTTTTAGTTTACTATTTTGACAATTTATTCTGACTGGTGTATAATATTAATAATTAGAAAAGCTAATAGAGATTAGCTTAAAATTAGTTGAGATTAGTAAAAACAAAAAAGGAGAGATGAGTTGAGATGAGAATTAGTACAAAAGATTTAGCACAGGCGGCTTTGTTGGTGGCGATAGGATTTATTTTACATGCATTTTTTCCTCCGATTGTTATGGGGATGAAACCTGATTTTGCTCTGGCGATGATGTTTATTTTATTAATCATTAAACAGGATTTTAAATTAGGATTCTTAGTAGCAGTATCTACTGGTATTTTTACTGCTCTAACCACCGGTTTCCCTGGAGGACAGTTAGCAAATATGGTAGATAAACTGGTTACATTTATGATAGTCTATCCACTGATTCCAATCATAGTTAAACTGCCATCAAGAAAATTATCTACAGGTATTATAACAGCTTTTGGTACACTTTTAAGTGGAGGAGTTTTTCTCGGTACAGCTGCTCTTTTAGTTGGTTTACCCGGTCCATTTACTGTTCTTTTTTCTTCAGTAGTAATCCCGGCAGCAGTTGTTAATACCATTACAGCAGTTATAGTTTTTAGTGTAGTTGATTTTGCAATGGATGTAGAAGTTGAAGGCGCTGACAATAAGGCTGTATAGTAAAATAATTTTTAAATGACCTCTCAGTTAATGGGAGGTTATTTTTTTAGCTTAATTTACTCTAATTTTAATCTAATTTAGTTGCACACTCAACTAAAACATGGTATAATTTTTATAGAAATAGTTGAGGATGCAACTAAATTAGAAAGGGGTGGGGAAATGAAAATAAATGCTCCGATTGGAAAATGGATAGCAAAACTGTATAAAAATCATGATCAATTTGTTGACAACTTACTTGCAGATTATAATTTAAACCACAGTGAGGGGAATTTACTTGTTTATTTATATAAAGATGGAGATGGTATTAGTCAAAATAAGTTAAAAGAAAATCTGGGAGTTGATAAAGCTACAATATCCCGGGCGATTGACTCATTAATTGAAAAAGAATATATAAAAAAAAGAAAATCCCCAACAGATGGTAGAGTAAATCTTATCTATTTAAGCCAAAAATCTATGGCTGTAAAAGAAGAAATACAGGATATTTATCAGCAGTGGTTTCAAAAATTTATTGATAAAATTGGAGAAGAAGAAGCTAAAAGAGTATTGAATAATTTAAAGAAAATGTATGAGATTGTTCAAAAAAAATAAATGGTCAGTATTCTGGACATAATATTCCTATTTAATAAACAGGAGGAACTGGAATGAGAAAAATACTAAAACACAATAAAATTATAATAGCTGTTATTTTTTTAATAACCCTATTTTTTCTTTTTCAATTACCAGCGATAGAAATTAATAACGATATAGAGGTTTTTTTGCCGGATGAACACCCTACAAA
>JBKHFK010000002.1:0-21277 GCA_046540295.1 Halanaerobium sp. | reverse complement strand
GGAATAGTAGTTGGAGAATCCATCAGGGTTGGTGGTGACAAATTTGATGAGGCTCTGGTACGCTATGTTAGAGAAAATTATAACTTAGTTATTGGAGAATCTACAGCTGAAGAAATAAAAATAAATATTGGCAGTGCAGATCCCAATTATTCTGCAAAGTATGAAGTCAAAGGTAGAGATTTAATGTCAGGACTGCCCAGACATATAGAATTATCAGCAGAGGAAACCAATAAGGCTTTTAAAGAACTGCTGGATAACATTGGTCAGGCAGCCAGACGGGTTCTGGAAAAAACTCCACCAGAATTATCAGCTGATATAGTTGAAAAGGGAATTATTTTAACCGGTGGTGGTTCACTGCTTGAAGGACTGGACAAATTTATCAGTCAGCAGACAGAAGTTGGAGCCTTTGTTACAGATGATCCACTGGTCTGTGTGGCCGAAGGAACCGGACAGGCTTTAAGTGAGTTGGACAAAATTTCGAATGTTTTAAGTACAGGGGAACAGGGCATTTTATCGTAAAAATTACTGGAGAGTGATTTAAATTGAAAAAAAACAAAGGTAGAGTTTTATTTTATATTTTAATAATTTTAATTTTGATAAACACCCCGGTGCTTGCATCAGAAGATATTATGCCTTTAGATGAAGTAGAAGCAGGAATGACAGGTTATGGGAAAACTGTTTTTTCTGGTGATCAAATAGAAAAATTTGAAGTTGAAATTATAGATATACTGGATAACCGAAGTCTGGATGAAGACATGATTTTGATCAAACTGACAGATGAGAAGGTAGATGAATATGGCGGAATTGCTGCTGGAATGAGCGGCAGTCCGATTTATATTGATGATCAATTAATTGGGGCAATCGGTTATGGCTGGAACAATAGTGACCATCGTTTTGGTCTGGTGACCCCGATAGAAAGAATGTTAAAACTTCTGGATACTGATAATAAAATTGAAAAAAGCAGTGGTAATATAAGTGATTTCGATTATGATTTAGAAGAATATAGTCCGGGCGAAAATCTAATCAAATCAGAAAGTCCAATTATGGTTAGCGGTATAAAGGGAAGAGCTTTAGATAGGCTGGAAGATAATCTGGAAGAATTAAATCTGGATGTTATCCCCGCCTCGGGAATAGAAGAAGAAGAAAAAAGCAGGAGCCGTCCCGAACCTGGGTCAGCAGTAGCAGCACAGCTGGTTAGAGGGGATGTTAGTGTAGCCTCAATTGGTACTTTAACTTATGTAGATAAAGGACATTTTTTAGCCTTTGGGCATCCATTTACCAATCTGGGTGAGGTTAATTACCTTTTGAGTAAAGCAGATATTAATGCTGTGATTCCCAGCTCAGAACAGCCATTTAAACTCGGCTCACCTTACAGTAAACTTCTTGGTTCGGTAACTCAGGATAGAGGTGCAGGGATAGCCGGTAGAATAAATACATATCCAAAAATCACCCCTCTGTATATTTCTATTTCTGAAAATGGGAAAAAACTCAAAGAGGTCAGCCTGCAGATTATCAATGATGAATCTCTTTTTTCCTCACTGGCAAATAGTTCCGCCTTACAGGCGGTGGATTCTGCTCTGGATAGAATCGGAGAGGGTTCAGCTGAATCCAGAGTTAAAATAATGGGCAGAGGACTGCCTGCTCTGCAGGTAGAATCTAATAATATGTATTACAGTCAGAATGATATCGGCAGTATGGCTCTTGATGATTTTTCTCAGCTTTTAGATCTGATTTTAACCAATCCCTTTAAGGAAATTAACCTAATTGATATCAGACTGGAGCTGGACTTTGATAGAAGTGACAGTGTGGCTTTAATTCAGGAAGCAAAAGTTTTAAATGAGGAAATATATCCAGGTGACGAACTGGAAGTTGAAGTGACTCTACACCGCTATCGAAATGGTACTGAAACCAAAAATCTGAGTCTGGAACTGCCGGAAGATGTAGAGCCCGGAATTGCCACCCTTTTTATTGATGGAGGCTATACCGGTGAGACAATGCGGCCGGAAGAAAATAATCAGATGCAGGGTAGTGGAGGCTTGAATGAGGCCGAAATTTCCGGCCATAAAAACTTCGAATCAATGTTAGAGTCCTATCTTGATTCTCCCGACAATAATGATCTAATACTCCAGCTCTATCCTTCTTATGCAGCGCCTTTTTATCAGGAAAGCAGCGAAACTGCTCCCGGTAATAATTATCCTGAGGATAATGAAGGAGAAAATGAGACTGAAGCGCGAGAAACAAATCGAAAAGAAATGGAAGAATTAGAAGACGCAGATCAGGAGATCAAAGATAGATATTCTACTGATTATGTGATGGAGGGAAGCTTGAATCTTGATCTTGAAATCTTAGACCCAGCTGAAAAAGATTCAGCAGCTTCAGAAAATGAAGAGGCAGAAGATGAAGAGGTAGAAGACGAAGAAGCAGAAGCTGCAGAAGAGTAAAAGTAGTATAATTGATTCTTTGTTTTAGCTTTCTACTGGAGGTTTTTAAATGGATAAGCAAATAAAATATCTGTTGGGGCTGTTAATTTTACTGCTTATCTCAGCCTATTTTATCAGTCTGCTGGGCGGCTTACCTCAGTATTTTAAAGATGATATTATTGCTTTTCTGGAACAAAGGTCCGGGGGAGAGATCTCTATCGGCTCTATTTCTCTCTGGCCTCTAAATAGGATTCGAATCGATCAATTCGAATTTACAGCAGAAAGTGGAAGTTCATTTAAAGCCAGAGCACTGAATCTGGATTACAGCCTTAATTTTAGAGAAGCGGAAATAATTAAGGTGGAATTTATAGAACTGCTGGAGGCAGAGATTGAAGTTCAGGAGGAATTAGTTGATTTAACTTCCAGTCAGGAAGCAGATCAGGAAGCTGGAAATGACTCAATTAATGCTGATTTTTTATCAGAGTTCAGTCTGCCCCGAGCTCTGTCTGATTTAAAGGTTAATATTAGGGACTCTAATTTAAACTTAAAATCTGCTGGTATAGATCTGGAGCTGACTGATCTACAGCTGGGATTATCAGCAGAAGCAGAAGATATCTACACTTTAAACTTAAGCACAGCTGCCAATTTAAAGCAGCTGCAGCTTGATGATGGACCAGATTTGGACAACTTAAATTTAAACAGACTGGAGCTGCAGCTTGTTAGAGAAGAAGCAGAGACCAGCCTTTATTACAGTGCTGAAGACTTTGATTTAAAAGCTGCAGCAGAAACTCTCCCGGAAAGTAATTTTGAATATCAGGATTTTAATTTAGATTTAAAAACCCTTGCCGGTACAGGTTCTGGCAGGGGAGAAATTTACTTTAAGGATTACAGCCTGCAGGATTATCAGAGCGAGTTTGAAATTAAAGATTTAGAACTTCAGAGCAGCTGCAGTTCCGGGTTCGAGCAGAGTGAAAAGATTAATTTAACTGCTCCTAACCTGAATATTCAGCTTCAGGGTCCAGAACTTAAGCTGTCGCTGCCTGAAAATGAAGTTTTTATTGATCAAAATCCAGTAGATTTTAGTTTTGAGTGGAATCAATCTCAGGACTATAATTTAAAAGCTCAGGCGGAAGACTTTGATTTTAATTATCAATTTTTAAGCCCCTATCTTAAAGAGGGTAATTTTGATTTTGATTTTCAGCTGAGTGCAGAGAATAATCAGCTCGAAAAAGCTGCTGCAGAAATTTCGGCTGCTGAGCTGAACAGTGATTATCTGGATTTAAATACAGCAGAGATATCTCTGCTCCTTGACGGGCAGGAACTCTTTTTAAATAAAGCAGAATTTATGCTGGCTGATCAAAATCAGCTCAGTTTAAAGGGAAGCTATAATCTTGACGAAAATAATTACCTGCTGTCAGCAGAAGCAGAAGACTTTATTATAACAGAAAGTATGATTTCGGATCTGGCTCAGCTTGAATATTTTAGAGATAATGATTATCTGGACAGGATGAATGATGTTCAGGACAGGCGCCTTAATTTTAAGTTTGACTCAGCCGGTCTCTATGGTGCAGAAGAAGATCTATCTCTGAGTGGAGACTTAAATTTAGCTTTTACAACAGCTGAGCATGAGGCTGATTTTGAAATCGACAGTTCTTTCTGGTATACAGATAGTAAGCTGCTGCTTAATTCTTTAAAAGTAAATTCCGATTATGGGCGTCTGGATTTAATGGGAGAAATGGATTTTGATTCAGAAGAAATGCAGTTTCGCTATGCAGCCCGTAATTTTGAGGCCGTTTTATTAAATGAGTTTTTGGAGGAAGATTCAGCACTCCTTTCCGAAATCAACCCGGAAGTAGATTATATGGAGGGCTCAATTTCTAATACTTTTGCCAGACCAGAGGCAAGTATTAGGCTCGAAATGGCAGAATTAGAATATGATGATTATTTACTTGAAGATATAAACTTATCTGCAGTTTATGCAGCTGATAATTTAGAAATTAAAGATCTGAAGGCCGAAATTGCTCAGGCCGAAATTGCTGCAGCAGGAGATATAAAAAATATTTCCCGCCTGGGTGAGGCAGAGCTGGATTTAGAGGCCAACAGTCAGAATTTATATTTTCAGGATATAGCAGATTTCAGCTCACAGGATTTGCCTGTAAGTGGTGAAATTCAGCTGCAGGCACTGCTGAGTGGTACTCTGGCTGACTATGACCTTGATTTAAGAATCAATGCTTTTAATAGTCTGCTTCAACTTGATGGTGAGGAGATTGAATTTTCAAGGCTGCAGGCAGAAATAAGCAGAAGCAATGGTGATTTTGTAGTTGAAAATTTAATTGCTGAACAGCAGAATTTAAAATTGGAAGCTGATGGCAGATTCAATTTAGAACAGGGTTTTGATATTGACCTCAGTCTGACCGGTTTTGAGCCTGAAGATTATTTGAACACTGAACAGTATGCAGCAGCAGATATTGGCGGCAGTCTTTCTTTAAATGGAAAGCTGAGTGGTAACCTGGACAGTGCAGTTTTTGACTTTGAATTTGATTCTGAGGAATTAAGTTTTGCAGATTTTGATTTGAGTCTGGACGATAATTCACTCAGGTTTATGGTTAATAAAAATAGAATTTTAATTGATCAATTTAATTTTACTGTTGATTCGGGCAGTTATAATTTAAGTGGTCAAATTTTTGACTTAGACGATGAGCCCGAAAGCGAATTAAAACTGGAACTGCTGGAGGTTCCGACCAGAGAATTAACACTTAAATTTATAGATTTTTATCCTTTAAGCTCTGACCTTATTTTTGAGGGAGCTGTGGATTTTAAGTCTCAGGGTCAGGATTATCAGGCTCAACTGGATATCAGTGCTAATTCGGAGTCAGGCCAGGGGACTTTTAATATAAATGGTGAGGTTGATGATAATCTGGCCCTTGATTTTGAAGGATCAGATATTGGAGCAGATTTTAGTTCCAGACAGTACGATTTCAATCTCAATTTAAAAAGTCTGGTTGATTTTGATGGTACTGTAGAAGGCAGTCTTGACTCTCCGGTTGTCAGATTAAGCCATCAGCTGCGGGAGTTAAGTGTCAACAATAATCGGGTAGAACTGATCGAGGGAGAAATTCTTCTGGAAAGCAGCAGGAGATTTTCCATTTCCGAAAGTATCAATTTCAGACGTGGAGGTTCATTAAAAGCAGATGGGAGTTATTCAATAATTGATGAAGAATTAAATTTAAGTACAAATCTGGAAGAGCTTCCGCTTGGATTTTTGATCTCTTTTCTGGGAGAAGATTATTCGGCCTCCGGCCAAATTGACGGTTCTTTTAGAGCTGAAGGAAGTCTTGATTCTCCTGAATTAAGAGGGGATCTTGATCTTAAAGCAGAGACTGTGGAAATGGGACTTACAGACCCGATAGAAGATCTAACAGCCGGCTTTAATCTGCAGGAAGAACAGGTGGTCATTGAAACTTTAAAGGGCCGTTTTGCAGAAGGCAGTTTTAACGGTGAGGGGTCTGTAAATTTACTGGATTTCGAAAACGCCTGGGATCTATCTCTAGAAGGTCAAAAACTTTATTTTGAACACGGATCACTGGCTGGAGATTTTGATAGCGAACTTACTTTTACAGGACCTCTATTATCTCCTCTTCTGCAGGGAGATCTGCTTGTCTATGATTTTGTAATTGGTATACCTTTTGAATGGCCGGAAAATGAAGCAGGACCAGATGCTTTTGTGCCCAGGATTGATCTTGATATTAGTCCTGGAGAAAATGTGACAGTGGAAGATGAGAATATGGAAATTCTTGTAGAAAACGGGGATCTCAATCTTCAATTTGACAACAGTCTTGAAGATCCGCTGGCAATGGAAGGCCGCCTGCGCAGTCAGGAGGGTACATTTACCTATTATAATTCTCGTTTTGAAATGGAAAATGCCGAAGCAGTTTTTACTCCGGTCGATGAAGGATATATTCCGGATTTGAGTGTTAATGCAAATACCTATGCAGGTGGAAATGAGATAAATATCAATGTAACTGGACCGGCAGATGATATGCGGATCAGCCTGAGTTCTGACACTGATTTAACAGAAGAAGAAATCCTTAATTTGCTGTCTACCCGGGGAGCCCTGGGCTCGGCAATTATAGGTGGAGAAGATATCGGAATTCAAAATATTATCTGGCAGGAATTAGTGAGAGTTGTCAATTCTTTTTTACAAAGAGATGTGTTTTCTGATCTGGAATCAGATGTGGAGACAATATTTTCTCTTGACAGAGCAGAAATTGATGCTTTTCAGTACGGAATGGAGCGAGAATTTGCAATTTATTTAGGAAAAAATATTACAGATAAATTATACTTAGAATATGCAAGTTTTTTTGATGAAGAAGGAAGAGAGGGAGAGATTTCCTTTCAATATAAATTAGCAGATCCAACGGTTTTAAAAGGTACTTATTATGGAGATGAGGAATATCAGATCAG
Organism: Halanaerobium sp.; assembly: GCA_046540295.1. Taxonomy (GTDB): domain Bacteria; phylum Bacillota; class Halanaerobiia; order Halanaerobiales; family Halanaerobiaceae; genus Halanaerobium. Next base: position 14,393 of record JBKHFK010000002.1, on the reverse strand, counting down.
TATAGAAACAGAAATTGAATTTTAGGAGGATAAAGAAATGAGAAAAAATTTATTGACAGCGGTTGTTATTTTAACACTGGTATTTACTTTTGCTGCCCCGGCTGCAGCACAGGATATTCCAATTGACGAAATTACTAAAATTACAGTTGAGGGTAATGAGCATGTTAGTGATTCTGAGGTTTTAGATGCAGTTGAGACAGAGGTTGGAGAACAGACAGATCAGGAAGCACTGCGTTCTGATATGCAGTCAGTATATGATCTGGGTTATTTTTCTGATATAAATATAGCTTTCGAAAACCACGAAGGTGGATTGAATGTAATTTTTGAAGTGGAAGAAAATCCTGTTTTAGAAGAAATTGAACTTTCAGGGTATGAAGGTTTATATACAGCAGCAGAAATAAAAGATAGACTTGATTTAGAAACAGGAACTGTTCTAAATGCCAGAAAAATGAACGAAAACTTAAAGGATTTTCAGGAGAAAATGCAGGATGATGGATATGTTTTAGCCCGTTATAAGGATGTTAATATATCTGATGAAGGTGTGCTGACTGTTGAGATCAGCCCCGGTTATCTTGATTCTATTGAAATCAAAGGAAATTCAAAAACTAAAAATGATGTAATAATGCGTGAAATTCCAATTGAAGCTGGCGAAATAGTCAACATTAAAAAAATTCAGCGCGGTTATCAGAATCTGCACCGGCTGGAATTTTTCGAAAATATTAATCCGGAGCTGGAAAGAGTAGACAGTGAGGACAATCTGGCCAAGCTCGTAATTAATCTTGATGAAGCCAAAACAGGAAGACTTAATTTTGGTGGTGGATACAGTTCTACAGACGGCTGGCTTGGTTTTGTTGACGTCAGCGAGAAAAATCTATTTGGAAACGGCCAGAATATTGGAGCAAAATGGCAGTTTGGTGATACCACAACTTATTCTTTAAATTTCCATGAGCCCTATCTCTGGCAGAGTGATTTTTCCTTTAGCTTTAGTGTTTATGACCGGGAGAGTGAGAGAACTGATTCCGATGGAGATTATACCAGAGAAAGCAGAGGGGGAAGTCTAACCTTTGGTCATCCTCTACCCAGGGACTGGAGAACCTCTATGAAGTACAGAGTTCAGGATACAAAGGCAACCAGAAATAGTGGAGAAACAATTTATGATAATTCACTCCGCTCTTTAACTCTTGGTTTTGATAGAGATACTTCCAATAATAGATTCCATCCTACCTCCGGTTCAATCAATAATTTTGAGCTGGAGCATGCTGGAGACTTTATTGGTGGAGAAATGGACTTTACCAAATTCAACTGGGACAGCCGCCGTTATTTTTCAGGTTTTAAAGATCATGCCTGGGCTGTCAGAATGAAGCTTGGTTTAAGTGAACCGCGAACTCCCCTTGAAGCCGAAGAATATGATCTCGGAGGTTCAGACAGCCTGCGCGGTTATGAGAGAAGTGATTTTGATGATGAGACACCCAATAATAATCTCTTATTATTAAACTTAGAATACAGAATTCCCTTTAATGACAGTTTTACCGGAGTTCTCTTTACAGATGCCGGTAATGTCTGGGAAGATAGAGATAGTATAGCCTTAAATGATTTAAATTATGGTTATGGTCTTGGAGTCAGAATGAACACACCTGTTGGTCAGCTGAGACTGGATTACGGCTGGGATGAAGAACAGGATGGTCAGCTGCACTTTAGTATCGGTAATACATTTTAATTAATACTGCCAGTAGATTCAGTAAAAGTTATAAGAAAAAACAGCTGGTTACAAAGATAATTAAATTCTGCCTGGAGGAATAAGCAATGAATTCTAGTAATCGTAAATTTCAAATAGCCGTTATCCTTATCTTAGCGGCTATTCTGGCTGCACTGATCTGGTCCGGGGTGCTGACAGAAGATGAAGCAGTAGACAGAGCTGCTTATGTTAATCTGGAGCGTGTTTTTGAAGAACATCCGGCCAGAAATGCAGCTGAATCAACCTTAAATCAAAAAGCAGCAGAATACCAGCAGCAGCTGGAAAGTGAAACTGAAAATCTTTCCGGAACTGAGCAGAAAGAACTGCTGTTAAAATATCAAAAAGAACTGCAGAATTTAGAATCGGAACTTCTGACCTCAGTTACTCAGGAAGTCGAAAAAATAATTGAAGAAACTGCAGCTGAGAAAGAGGTAAAATTTGTTTTAGAAGAAGAACAGGTTCTATATGGTGGTTATGATTTAACTGACAGTGTTTTAGAAAAAATTAACGAAGAGTGGTAATTTACAAATTGTAAATTGATAACTGTTTTAATACTTAAATAGAAAGGAGAAAGGCAGAATGGATAAACATGATTATCATTTTATCTCAATAAAATTTTTAACTGCGATTTTATTGGCTCTATTCTTTGCCTTTCTCTTTATCTATGTATTTTCTCCTCAGCAGCGGGATGATTATTCAGTTTACAGCCTGGAGAAAAAAAGCATTGATTTCTCTGCTAAAAAAGATTTTCTTGATTTTGATTTGATGACAGGCGAAAAATCTCTGCAGGAGGAAAAATTAAACTTTGAAAAAGATTTAAGAGCAGAAAGTTTTAAGCTGATGGAAGAGAGTAAACAGAGTCTGCTGGCGGTGATCAGTGCTAACTATTTGGAGCAGATGAACGGTCTGCGGGAGGAAAAACTGCTTGAACTGGAGGCTGAAAGTAGAGAATTGGATGAGAGAGAAGAAAGTCTGCTTCAGGGTAGAAGAGAAGAACTGGAAGCTCAACTTTCAGAGCAGCTGCAGCAGCTGCGGCAGGAAGTGAGAGATAAATATTCTGATTTCAATCAGCAGCAGATAAGAGCCAATTATTTAAAAATGATTAATCTTGAACTTAAAATTGAATTTGTTGCCCGCAGTGAAAGTGAAAGAGAAGAATATCAAAAAGAACTGGAGCAGCTCCGTTTGGAACAGGAGTCACTGGTGGACGAAAAGAACTCACAGTTAAATAGTGATATTTCTGATCGGACCGGTGAGCTGATTATGGAATTTAATCAGCAGTACTCAGGCTACAGAGACCGGCTTAAAGAGGAGCACAGCGAGATTATTGCTGAAAAGAGAGAGAAGATTGAAAATGAACTGGCAGCAGCCAGAGAAGAAATAAAAAGTGATTTAGCTTCTGCAAGAGAAGCCGAGGCTGTTGAAATTGATAATTTAATTAAAAACAGCAGAGAAAAGTACTATTAAGGTGGGAGGTTGATTTTGTTGGATTATTATCGTAAAGCTGCTGCTTTATTGATAGCTGTTTTTGCTTTAATTTTACCCCTCTTTCTGGAAGTAGAAACAGAAATAGCAGTTGTTAATTTAGAAGAGGTTATAACTAACAGCACTTATTTAAGTCATCTTAAAACTGAGGGCAGTAAGCAGCTGGAAACTGAATCAGATTCAGATCAGGATTCTCTGAAGAATGTAGAGGATGAGATGCTGGAGATTTTAAAGAGTGAATCAGAAGAATTAGCTTTAGAAAACAACTACAGCAGTGTTTTAATAGACCAGGCGGTCTATCAGGGCGGCAAAAATATCAGCCAGGAACTTGCTGATAGAATTGACAGCGAATATAAATAAAAAAGTGTTGATTTTAAGGGGGATAATTTTAAATTGACAGCAATTAAAAAAAGAAATTACAGGCTTAAAGAACTGGCGGCAGCTACTAATTCAGAAATCAAAGGCAGTCAGGAAATAATAATTGAAAGTGCCCGGGGCATTGAAGAAAGTGGGGAGACTTCACTTACCTTTGCCGATCAAAAGGAATATTTAAAACAGGCCCTGAAGTCCAGTGCAGCAGTAATTGTTACCGATAGACAGATTTATAAAGAACTGGATTCAGAGCTGAAAGAGAAGAAAACATTTTTGTTGACAGATAATCCCAGAAGAGTTTATGCTCAGATTGCGGATCTCCTAACTCCCAGGCCCTATGATAATGGAGAGATTTCGGAGAAAGCTGTGCTTGCTGCTTCTGCTGAACTTGGAGAAGCAGTATCTATTCATCCGGGAGTTGTAATTGCCGAAAACGTTGAAATCGGCAGTAATACAGTACTGGCACCAGGAGTGATTATAGGACCGGATGTAAAAATTGGAGCCAATTGTTTATTGCATCCCGGAGTTATTATAGAAAGAGAAACAATAATTCAGGATGAGGTTATCATTCAGTCCGGTGCTGTAATCGGTTCTGATGGCTTTGGTTTTGCCACAGACGAAAACGGTCACCACAAAATTCCACAGCAGGGTAATGTAATTATCGAATCAGAGGTTGAGATTGGAGCCAATGTGACAATTGACCGCGGAGCAAGTGGTCCCACGATTATTAAACAGGGCAGCAAACTGGATAATTTAATTCAGATCGGACATAATGTAGAAATTGGCGAAGAATCTCTGCTGGTTGCTCACTCTGCTGTTGCCGGCAGCACAAAACTCGGGCGCCGGGTAACTCTGGGTGGGCAGTCCGGTGTTGTTGGGCATATTAAAATTGCTGACAACACAACTGCAGCTGCCAGAGCAATGGTTACTTCTCCAACTAATGAGGGAGATTTTATTTCCGGAGCTCCGGCACAGATTCACCGGGAGGCCCTCAGGGAACAGGCCTATTTAAGGCGGCTTCCGAAATATATTGATAAAATTAAGAAGCTGGAAAAAAGACTGGAGAAGCTGGAAAATAAATAATCCTTGAATTATAAAGTCAATAAATATATAATAAACTATTGAAAGGCTTTTAATGAAAGGATGACGGCTTTGTTTATAAAAAAAGGAAAGCAAAAGACACTAAATAAAGAGATTACTATTAGAGGAGTTGCTCTTCATTCAGGCAGAGATGCTGAAATCAGGCTGAAGCCGGCTGAGGTTAATACAGGAATAGTTTTCTGCCGTTCTGATTTAGAACAGAAACTGAAACTTAAGGCAGAACCGGAGGCGGTTGTTAATCTGGTTAGAAACACCACCATTGGCAGTCAGCAGATTAAAGAAGCCAGAATCAGCACAGTAGAGCATCTGATGGCTGCAGTCTGGGGTAGTGGAATTGACAATCTGGAGATTGAGGTATCCGGGCCTGAGATTCCGGTTGCTGACGGAAGTGCCTATCCCTATTATCAAAAGCTGCTTAAAGCAGGGACCAGAAAACAGCAGCAGCAGAAAAAAATTTTTAAAATTAAGTCTCCAATTTATGCCCGGGATAATGATTCCTATATTACTATCCTGCCCTATGACGGCTTTAAAATTTCTTATACCCTGGATTATCAGCACCCGGTAATTGGAAGCAGTTATTTTGAATTTGATCCTGAAAAAATAGATTTTGGAACAGAGATTGCAAGGGCCAGAACTTTTGGCTTTGCAGCCGAAGTAGAAAAACTGCATGAGCAGGGACTGGCACTGGGAGGCAGTCTGGAAAATGCTGTTTTGATAGAAAAGACGAAAACAGTTAATCCGCTCAGATTTAAAAATGAGTTTGTCAGGCATAAAATCCTGGATGTTATTGGCGATATGTTTTTAAATGGTAGAATTATGGGGCATATAATAGCTGTTAAATCCGGTCACAGGCTTCACGTCAGACTGGCCGAAAAGATTAAAGAAAAAATGCTTGAGGAGGAAAAATAATTTGAGTGAGATAAACGAAATTATTGATATTGGTGTAATCAGGTCAATTTTACCCCACCGCTATCCTTTGTTATTAGTAGATAGAATCGAAGAAGTACATAAAAAGGAATCGATTGTTGGGATTAAAAATGTTACAATTAATGAGGAGTTTTTCTTAGGTCATTACCCTGATCATCCAATAATGCCGGGAGTTCTGATTGTTGAAGCAATGGCTCAGGTGGCAGGAATTTTGATTTATTACAGTTTTGATGAAATGGAAGATAAACTTCCTATTTTTACAAGTATTGATAAGGCTAAGTTTAGAACACCTGTTAAACCGGGTGATCAGCTAAAAATTAAGGTAGAAATGGTAAGATTACGCAAAAGAGTTTCTAAAGTTAGAGGAGAGGCTTATGTGGGCGATAATCTTGCTGCAGAAGCAGAAATGATGTTTACTTTTGAGGAGAAATAAACAGATAATTTTGGAAGGGGAATGATAGTCTTGGCAGCAGAAAAAAAGGGTAAGGTGCTCCACATGAGCAATATTCACGAAACAGCAATTGTTGCTCCGGGAGCCAAAATCGGGAAAAATGTTGAAATCGGACCTTATGCCATTATTGGGGAAAATGTTGAAATTGGTGAGGGAACAGTAGTTGGCCCACATGTAGTAATTAAGGGGTGGACTCAGATTGGTAAAAATAATGAAATATTCCACGGGGCTTCTATAGGTTTTGAGCCTCAGGACTTAAAATTTGATGGAGAAAAAAGTTACCTTTTTATTGGTGATAATAATACCATCAGAGAAAATGTTACTGTCCACCGGGGGACCGCTGAAGGCGGAGGGGAGACAAGAATTGGTAATGATAATTTGCTGATGGCCTACTGTCATGTAGCACATGACTGTCAGCTGGGCAGCCATATTGTGATGTCCAATGCGACAAATCTGGCAGGTCATGTAGCAATTGAAGATTATGCTGTAATTGCCGGTATGGTTGGAGTTCATCAATTTGTACGCATCGGTAAGATGAGTATGGTTGGTGCTCACTCTAAAGTTGTTAAAGATGTGCCTCCATATATTTTAGTTGACGGACACCCGGCAGGAGTTAATGGAATCAATGTTATTGGTTTAAGGCGCAATGGTGTCAGTCCGGAGATGCGGAGAGAAATTAAACGTGCCTACAAGACTCTTTACCGCTCCAAACTAAATATTGATGAAGCAATAGAAAAAATGGATCAGGAATTAGATGCCAGTGAGGAAATCGAGCACTTTCTGCGCTTTCTCCGCAATGCCAGCCGCGGAATCTGCAGGTAGGTGCAGCCGATGAGCAAAAAAGCTTTAATTGCCGGCTGGGGGGAACTGCCCCGAATCTGGGCCGAAAAAGCTGAGGCTCAGGCCGAGGATTTTATTGTAATTAAAATTGCGGAAGAAATCACAGCTGAATTTACTGATCTTAACTGTACTCAATACACTGTTAATTTAAACAGATTGGGAAAGATGCTTAAAATTTTAAGTGAAGAAAATATCGAGGCAGCTATCTGGCTTGGTAAAATACAGAAGGCTCATCTTTTTAATAATTTTGAGCCGGACCAGAAATTAAAAAAACTGCTCAGCAAACTGCCTGATCTCAATGATGATACAATTTTAAGGGCTCTGGCCCGGGAATTTGTAAATGCTGGAGTTGAGATTCTGCCGCAGACCTATCTTTTATCAGATCAGCTGGCTGAGCCCGGAATCCTGACCGGTGAGCTGACAGCAGAACTGAAAAAAGATCTGATTTTTGCTTTTGAGACCGCCTATAATCTCGGCCGCTTTGATATCGGTCAGACAGCCTTAGTTAAAGATGGAGCTGTAATGGCTCTGGAGGCCATAGAAGGAACAGATCAGGCAATCAAAAGAGCCGCAAAATTTGGCGGCCCGGGAATTATAATGGGCAAATGCAGCAAAAAAGATCAGGATTTAAGATTTGATCTGCCTGCAGTTGGTCTTAAAACCCTTGATAATCTAATTGAGGCTGAGGCTGCAGCTTTAATTATTGAAGCCGGAAAGACATTTATTTTAAATAAAGAGGAATTCTGCCGCCGGGCAGCTGCTGAGAAAATTGTAGTTGCTGCAGCAGAATATAAAAAAGGGGAGTTAATTCTACCTTGGCAAAAATAATGGTTTCTGCAGGTGAAGTATCTGGTGATATGCATGCAGCTGCAGTACTCAAAAAGGCAAAAGAAAAAAATAGTAAACTGCAGATTTTTGGTATGGGCTCAGCTGCACTCAAAGAACTGGGAGCTGAGATTTTAATCGACCCCACAGAAATCAGCACCATTGGTTATATAGAAGCTTTAAAAAATTTAAGAAAACATTTTAAACACCTCAGGCAGATGAAAAAACTGCTCCGGGAAAGAAAACCGGATCTGGTTTTTCTGGTTGATTATTCTGCTTTTAATATGAGGCTGGCTAAGGCCTGCAGTGAGGAAGGGGTAAAAGCGGTTAATTATTTTCCTCCTTCAGCCTGGGTTTACAATAAACGGAGGGCTAAAAAAATGGCCTCCTACGGCACCCACATTGCAGCTGTTTTTCCGATGGAAAGGGATGTTTATCAGCAGGCTGGAGCTGAGGTTACTTTTGTCGGTCATCCACTCTTAGATATTGTAAAAGTAAATCAGAGTGAAGCTGAAATCAGAAAAAACTTAAATATCGAAACTGATAAACGGCTGATTTCGCTTTTTCCGGGCAGCCGCCGGGGAGAAATCAAATCTCTGCTGCCGGAGATGCTTAAGGCAGCCGGCAGGATCAGGAAAAAAAAGCCGGAAACTGTATTTTTAATTTCAGCAGCCGCAGGAATTAAAGTTGATTATTTAAAATCTTTTACCGAAAAGGTGGATTTTGAGCTGAAAATAGTGCCCGGAATGAATTATCAGCTGATGCAGATTTCAGATTTTATAATTTCTGCTTCAGGAACTACAACTCTGGAAGCTGCAATTTTAGAAACACCTCAGATTATCGGCTATCAGGCAGCATTTACTACCTATCTGCTGGCTAAATATATTTTTAAATTGGAGTTTGTCGGTCTGCCCAATATTATTGCCGGAGAGGAAGTTGTGCCCGAACTGCTGCAGAATGATTTTAGAGCAGAGAAAATTGCGGAACTGGCCTTAAACTGGCTAAATGATCAAAAAGAACTGAATAAAATAAAAGGTAATTTGCAGACTGTGCGTCAGAAACTTGGTGGTGGAGGTGCAGTTAAAAAAACAGCAGATTTACTGCTAAAAGAAGGAGGGCTAAAAAATAGTGGATAGAAAAAGTATTTTTTTAGCGCTCTTTATTTTTATTATTATAATTTTTTCTCTCTATTTTAGTCTGGAAGAAAACCCGATTACCCCTTCCGAACCGGCAGTTGAAAATGAGGAACTGCCGGAAGAAGAGCTGGAAGATGTTGACTTCAGTATTTTTAATAACCAGCAGGAACATGAATTAAAATTGGAAACTAAAAATCTTAAAAATTTTAAAAATGAAAACAGAATGGAATTAGAGCCGGTTGAGGCAGATGTCTATTCAACTGCTGATGGTCAACTCTTATACACCCTGAGCGGTGATTTTGCTATTTATCACAGCAGTGAGGATTATCTGGAAATCAGGGGTAGTGTAGTAATTGAGAGCGAAAATTATCAGTTGGAAGCAGAAGAGCTTGATTACTATTTAGGCCGCAATTTTCTGGAGGGCAGAGGCTCAGTTAAGATAAAGGGCAGTGATTTTAACTCCAGGGCGGAGAGTTTCAATTCCGATCTTAATTTAAGAGACCTAAAACTTGCTGGTGATAAAGGGCCGGCTGCAGTAGATTTTGAGGAGCTGGAAGTAGACTAAAGGGTTTGGCCTGAAGGATTATTATTTTTTAGATAAGGGGCAATTAAAATGCGGAAAAAAATTTTACTTTTTTTATTAATATTTATGCTGGCGCTAACTGCTAATGCAGCTGCAGCCAGAGAACTAAACGGAGATGATCTTGACCTGGAGCAGACTGCTGAGGGTCGGGTTTTTACGGCGACCGGTAATGTAGAATTGATTTATGATGAGCTTCGAATTACAGCCGAAGATGAAGGGATATACCGCCGTTATAACGGAGAAGTTGAGTTTAGAGAAAATGTAAAACTTTATTATCAGGAATTTGAGGCTCAGGCAGTTGAACTGAATGGAAATCTCGAAGATGAAATTTTTCATTTAGTCAAAGAAGCTGAAGTAAGAGGCGAAAATTCCCTGCTCAGAGCTGATCAGATTGACATTTATCAGGCTGAAGATAGAATAGAAGTTAAGGGTAATGCCTATCTGGAATACAATGATTTCTGGGCTGAGGCTGATCAGATTGTCTATCACCTGGATCAGGAATTAATTCGGCTTCAAGATAATGTACAGGGTGAGCGGAATGGAGAGGCCTTTACTTCACAGTCAGCAGAGGTCAATCAAAAAACAGAAGAGGTTAAACTTCGGGGAGGCGCAAGCCTCAGTTTTAGTGAGGACGAAGAGGAAGACTCAGCTAGTGACAGTGAGACAGTGGAGGAATAATTAAATGACAATTAAAGCTCAGGGCTTAATTAAAGAATATAATAAAGAAAGAGTGGTCAATGAGGTTGACCTCAGGGTGGACAGGGGTCAGATTGTTGGGCTGCTTGGTCCCAATGGTGCCGGAAAAACAACCACTTTTTATATGATTTTAGGATTGATCAATCCTGATGGAGGGCAGATATTTTTTGATCAGCACAATATCTCCAATCTGCCGGTTTATAAACGAGCACGGCTCGGGATTGGTTATCTGCCCCAGGAAGCTTCAATTTTTCGCAAGTTAACTGTGGGAGAGAATCTAAAGGCGATTTTAGAATACAGAGATTTAAGCAGTCAGGAGATTGAAGCAAATATTAAAGAACTGCTGCAGGAGTTTCACATTGAAGGACTGCGGGACCGCAAGGGTTTTCAGTTATCAGGTGGTGAGAGGCGCCGGGTCGAAATTGCCCGGGCTCTGGCAGCTGATCCGGCTTTTATTCTGCTTGATGAACCCTTTGCCGGAGTTGATCCGATTGCAGTCAATGATATACAGGAGATAATCCGCTATTTAAAAAAGCGGGGACTTGGAGTTTTGATTACCGACCACAGTGTGCGGGAGACTCTTTCGATTACAGACCGCGCCTATATAATGCATGAGGGCAGGATCCTGCTTTCTGGAACCTCAGCCGAAATAGCAGAAAATGAGCAGGCACGCAAATTTTATCTGGGCGATAAATTTAAAATTTAGTGAGGTGCATCTTTTTTGAAAACAATTAATAAATATATTTATAAAGAACTGATTGCGCCTTTTTTCTTCGGGGTGGCAGCTTTTACAGGAATCTTTATCGGTACCGATCTGATTTTTGAGCTGACAGAATTTTATACAGAGTGGGGAGTAGATGTTTTTACTCTGGTCAGGCTTTTCTTTTTGATGCTGCCTGAAATTATTGTTCTTACCTTTCCCATGGCCTCACTTCTGGGAACAATTATGGCCTATAACCGCCTCTCTGGTGACAGTGAGATAACAGCCATGAGGGCCGGAGGAGTCAGTATTGTTTCTCTGGTTCTGCCGGCACTGATTATGGGGCTGGTGACCAGTGGAGTAACAGTTGCAATTACAGAATTTTTGGTTCCCAATGCCAATTACCAGGCCGAGCAGATAATGTATCAGGCCCGCCACGGGGAGCAGAGGCCGGAGACTCAGTACGATTTATTTTTAACCCCCATGGACAGCAGTACCCGGAGGCCGGACTACATGCTCTATGCTCACAGTTTTGATGGAGAGAGCGGAATAATGGAGGATGTGGTTGTTCAGAGTTTTGAGGAGGGCAGTCCGGAGAGTGTGCTGAAAGCAGAAAGAGCCGAGTGGCTCAGTGACGGCTGGCATTTCTTTAATGGAACGGTTTATTTTCTGGACAGAGATAACAGGCAGCCTGCTTTAGAATTCAGTACTTACCGTTCCCGGGAAGAAATTCATTCCCCCACTCAGGCCGGCAGCCTGGGTAAGGATATTGATGAGATGAATGTTAGAGAATTAAATGAACATATAACCCTCAGAGAAGAGCAGGGAAGGGCGGCCTATGAGGAGCGGGTTGAGCTGCACCACCGCTTTTCTATTCCCCTGGCCAGCTTTATTTTTGCTCTGCTGGCAGCTCCACTGGGAATTAAACCTCAGCGCTCTGCCGGCTCGGCAACAGGGTTTGGAATCAGTATTATTATTATTTTTATCTACTATATTTTAATGACAGTCGGAGATGCTCTCGGCAGTCAGGGCAGTATTCAGCCCTGGCTTGGAGCCTGGCTGCAGAATATAGTAATTTTCGTGGTTGGACTTGGACTTTTAATTAAGACATCCAGACAGTAGTTAAGGAGGTGGAGATCATTAACGCGTTTGTGATTATAGGAGCAGTAGTAATTTTAAGTGGACTGATAGCTTATATTGGTGATCGAATTGGAATGAAAATGGGTAAAAAGCGGGTGTCACTATTTGGTCTCCGCCCCAGATATTCTTCAATTATAATTACCATTGTTACCGGGATTTTAATTGCTGTGCTTTCTGTTAGTATTTTGCTTGCTGTTTATTCTGAACTGAGGCAGGCTTTATTTAACATTAATGATGTGCTGACAAGACTTGAACATCTTAACGAAGAATTAGAAAATAGAGATCGGGAACTGGAAAGTCGAGATCAGGATCTCGAAGATAAGGACCGGGAGCTGGAAGATAGGGATCGGGAGCTCTCCAATCTGCAGCAGGAAATTGAAGCCAGGGAAGAGGAAATAGAGGCTAAGGAAGCTGAGATTGAAGACCGAGAAGAAGAAATAGCAAAAAGAGATCGGGAAATAGAGAATGTAGAAAGTGAACTGGAAGAATTATCTCAAAATAGAGATGAACTTCAAAGCCGGGTTGATGAACTGAGTTCTCAGCGGGAAGAGCTGGAATCTCAGGTGGCCGGGCTTGAAGATCAGATAGCAGAGCTGGAAGCTGATTATGATGAACTGCGTGAGGTGGCAAATCAGCTGCAGGCCGGTGTGATTTATTATATGGGTGAGGATATGGTTTATCAAAAAGGAGATGTAGTTTATTCTGACACCCTGGAGGGCGGCCGCAGTGAACAGGAGACCATCTCTGCTTTAAATAAATATCTGCAGGCAGCCAATCAGGTGGCCCGCGAAAAAGACATAGAAGTTAACGAAGATACAGGCATGGCCCTGCGCCTGCAGACAGAGGATATTTTAAATGCAGCCCGCATAATCTATAATATGGATTCCGACAGCAGGGTTATTGTTTCTCTGGTGGCCCGGGTCAATGTTCCCAAAAATGACTGGCTCTACGCTAACTTTCAGCTTTATGAGGACTTTGTAGTCTTCGAAGAGGATCAGCTGATCAGCAGCAGGGAGATCAGTGCCGAACAGAGCAGTGACGAGATTGAGACTGAACTGGAGACACTGCTTCAGGATATTAACGAAAAAGCAATTAACCAGGGGCTTCTGCCTGATAATTCAGGTCAGGTGGGCAGTATTAACTTCAGTCAGTTTTACGATCTGGTTAATCAGGTCCGTTCTGCCAGCGGCAGAGTTAAGGTCAGTATCTATGCAGATACAGATATCTGGCGGGAGGATAGATTAAGTGATAACCTTGATTTTGAGCTGGAAGAAGTAAAAAGTGATCAGACTGCTGAGGAGGACGATGATGATGAGTGATTTACTGGCACTTGATCCCGGCAGAGATAAGGTCGGAACTGCTGTTCTCTCTTTTGCAGGGCAGGAAAGAGAAAAAACAATTGTAAAAAAAGAAGAGCTGATTGATCATTTAAAAGAGATCTTTAAACACTATCAGATCAGGGAAATCGTAATCGGCAGTGGAACCGGAGCTCAGGCAGTGAAAAAAATGCTTAACAGCAATTTTCCCGAAATGAAAATTAGTCTGGTTGAAGAAAAATTCACAACAGAAGAGGCCCAGACCCGCTATCTGGAAGAAAAACCAATGTCAAATTACGAGAAACTGCTGCGAAAAATAGTCAGCTGGAAGGTAAAAAAGCCACTGGATGATTATGCCGCCCTGATAATTGGTGAAAAATATCTTGAAAAACTTGACAAAAACGACTAAGCCCTTTATAATAGGGTTTGAGGATAAACCGCAAAATAAATTTGACACCATTAATTTTTTACTGGTATAATTGAATTTGCGAATTAATAATTTAATAATGCTTATAAACTCGAAGCTAAAATGCGGCGGAAAGGAGGTGCCCCCGAAGCTGCGGAGCTGTAGAGTTATGAGAGTTCTAAGATACTTATCTTAAAATCTTTTGGACAGATGAAGAGGAAACTAGGAAACTCGCTCGGATGTCCTCTGTGATTGCATAAGTTATTAGAACTTATATAAATCGAAGAAAAAGAAAGATAACAATCAAGGGGGATTTTAATAATGAAAAAACTTACAATTACAATTGCTTTACTGTTGGTTGTAGCATTCGCTATGCCAGCATTTGGTCAGTCATTTTCTGATGTACCAAGTGATCACTGGTCATATGATGCAATTAACAAGCTTGTTGCTGCTGGTATCGTCGAAGGTTATCCTGATGGCGAATACAAAGGTGATGAAAACATGACTCGTTACGAAATGGCTGTTATGGTTAGCCGTGCATTAGACAACATCGCTGATGAGCAGGAAGCTCTAGCTGACGATGTTGACGAAGCAGGCGAAGGTCTATCCGACGGACAGGCTGACGACGTAACTGCTATCGTTGAGTCCTTAATGGAAAAGAACATGCCGGATCAGGAAGA
>JBKHFK010000001.1:0-22838 GCA_046540295.1 Halanaerobium sp. | reverse complement strand
ATATTATGTGCCTCATCTATAATTAAATGATTAAAATTAGGCAGAATCCCTCTGTCAACCGAACCTGTATCATCTTTTACTCTTGCATCGGATAATAAAAGGTGGTGGTTAACAATTAAAATATCAGCTTTATAGATTTTTTTTCTGGCCTGCATAAAAAAACAATTTGAATAAAAGGGACAGTATGTTTTTAAACAGAGATCACTTTCAGCAGCAATCTGGTTCCAGATCCTACTTTTAAGCTGAAAATTAATTTCAGACTTCTCTCCACCTCTGGTCTGTTTTTTCCATTCGTTTAATTCATTAAAAATCTCTGCTTCCACTTCTACTTCATTTTTTTCAAAATTCTTCTTAAAATTTTTAAACTTTCTCAGACAGAGATAATTATTCCTGCCCTTAACTAAAACTGCATTAAAATCAAAATCTAAAACTCTCTGCAGAGTGACCAGATCTTTATTTATCAGCTGTTCCTGTAAGTTTATTGTGTTTGTGGAAACTACAATTCTTGACTGATTTAAATTATTATAAAAAAGAGCAGGTATTAAATAGGCAAATGATTTACCGGTTCCTGTCCCGGCCTCAATGAAATCAAATTGATGCTGATTAAATGAATCAATAATTTTTTCGGCTGTAAGCAGCTGTTCTTTTCTTTCCGAAAATCCTTCTAATTCTCCTGCTAATTTACCCTCTTTTTTAAAATAACTTAAAATTTCTTTTTTGTCCAATTTTTTATTTTCTTTTTTACTACCTGCTTCAACTACAACATAAATCTGATCAGCCTGATTATTAATAATAGCAAAACCAACTTCTCTAGCTGCCATTTTTGCAGCCAGCCTGATATCAGCTGCAGATGGGGTTAAATCGCCAGAAGGATGATTATGAATAATCATTTCTCCAGCCATTAAATTATTGATTACTGCCGGGGCAGAATAGCTGTTGCCTCTTGCCAGCACTTCAATTTCTTTAATGATATCCTTATTATTTAATTGAGCTCTAATGAAAATTTCATTACCGGAAGCGGCATCAATTTCTTTTTTTATTTTTTTGCCAACCTCTAATAACATTTCAGCACTAGCAGACAACTTTAGTCCTCCCTTAATTCCTTTAATAAAATTACATCATCATCTGTATCTTTATCAAACTGAGGTGTTTCTAAAATAAAAACTTTATTCCTTAATTGGGGATGGTTAATCAGTCTTTTAAAAGCCTTAATCCCAATTTTACCTTCTCCAATATGGGCATGCTCGTCCTTATTGGTACAGCAGTCATATTTAGAGTCGTTGAGGTGTATAACTTTTAACTTTTCAAGTCCTATCAGCTGTTTAAAATCATTGATTAACTCTGCTAAACCCTCTGCCTCAGTAAGATTATATCTGGCAGCAAAAGCATGACAGGTGTCTAGACAGACTCCCAGCTTTTTTGGCCTACCTACCTGCTCAATAATTTTTTTAAGCTGGCTGAATTCTTCGCCAATACCTGTTCCCGCACCGGCAGTATTTTCTAAAAGTATCATAGTCTCAGTTTCAATCTCAGCCAATATTCTTTTCAGTGCTTCAGCGATTCTCTCAATCCCCTGATCTATACCTGAACCGGTGTGGCTGCCTGGATGAAAAATCAGGTATTCAGCTCCGAGTCTGTCACAGCGTTTGTATTCAGACTTAAGAGCTGAAATTGATTTTTCCCATAGATCATTTTTTGGAGAAGCCAGATTGATCAGGTAAGCTGCATGGACTACAACTGGATTAATCTGGTGTTTTTTTCTAGCTGTCTTGAATCTCTCTACCTCTTCTACTTCAACTGCACGCATTTTCCAGCCGCGTGGATTTTTAACAAAGATCTGCATTGAATTACAGCCTATCTCAGCTGCTCTTGCAAAAGATTTATCAAGACCGCCAGCTATAGAAACATGTTTACCTAAGATCATTTAGAACTCAACTCCAGTAATTTTTTCACTATCTATTAATTTATCTTTATCTATTATAATTCAAATCAAAAGATACTTACTCTTTATCTTTTAATTCTTTTTTAGCATCTTTGAGAGATAAATTAATTCTATCCTGGTTATCTATTTCAATAACTTTTACAGGGATTTCATCTCCTACAGAAACAACATCTCCAACCTCTTTTACATGACGGTCAGCTAATTTAGAAATGTGAACAAGCCCTTCTTTGTTTGGCAGAATTTCTACAAAGGCACCGAAATTCATAATCCTTTTTACCTTACCCTGATAAATTTTGCCAACTTCTACCTCTTCAGTTAAGCGTTCAATCATTTCTTTAGCCTTCTGTCCACCTTCCTGATCATCAGTCATGATCTTAACCAGGCCGTCATCTTCAATATCAATATCGGCTCCAGTTTCATCTATTATCTTATTGATCATCTTTCCACCAGGACCAATAACAAATCTGATCTTTTCTGGATCAATGTTCATGGTGATAATTGCAGGTGCATTTTCTGATAATTCTGGACGAGGTTCAGGAATAACTTCCAGCATTTTACCCATAATATGCATTCTGCCCTTTTTAGCTTTTTCTAAAGCTTCTTTTAAGACTTCAGAAGATAGACCTTTTAATTTCATATCCATCTGTAAAGCTGTAATTCCTTCTTCTGTACCGGCAACTTTAAAGTCCATATCTCCGTGGAAATCTTCAAAGCCCTGAATATCTGATAAAACAACTATTTCATCATCTTTTTTCATTAGGCCCATTGCAATCCCAGCTACAGGTGCTTTAATTGGTACACCAGCTGCCATTAAGGCCAAACTGCTGCCGCAGATACTTGCCTGAGAGGAAGATCCATTTGACTCTAGGACTTCAGATACTATTCTGATTGTATAGGGAAAATCTTCTTCAGGCGGAATAACCGGCAGTAGTGCTTTTTCACCTAAAGTACCATGTCCTATTTCTCTTCTGCCAGGTGAGCGCATTGGAGATGTTTCACCAACACAGAATGAGGGGAAGTTATAGTGGTGCATATAGCGTTTGGTTTCATTTTCACCCAGTCCAAAAATGGTCTGCTCATCTCTGGCTGATCCCAGGGTTAGGACACTTAAAGCCTGAGTTTCTCCTCTGGTAAAGATTCCGGAGCCATGTGCTCTGGGTACAAAATCAACCTCAGCCCAGATTGGTCTTATTTCATCATAATCTCTACCATCAGGACGAACCCCATCTTCGATAATCAGACTCTTAACTGATTTTTTGAGCATTTTTTCAAATGCCAGTCCCAGCTGTGACTGAATATCTTCATCTTCTTCTGGATTAATTTTTTCTTTCAATTCAGCTTTTAATTCATCCAGGCGGTCATTGCGGGACTGCTTATCCTGAATCTGAATTGCCTCTTTCATTGTACCTTCCAGAATCTCATCCACCTGTACCTGAATTTCCTGATCTACAGTTGGAGATTCAAATGGCACTTTTTCTTTTCCAGCTTCTTCTCTAATTTCTTCCTGTAAAGAAATAAACTTTTTTATTTCTTGATGAGCAGCATCCATTGCTTCCAGGATTTTTTCTTCACTGACCTCATTTGCACTGGCCTCTACCATCATAATAGCATCTTTGCTTCCTGCTACTACTAGATCAAGATCACTGTTTTCTCTTTCTTCTTCATCTGGATTAATAATTATTTTACCATCTACTAATCCTACCTTTACTCCACCAATTGGTCCGGCAAAAGGTATATCTGATAAAGTAAGAGCAACTGAAGCCCCATTTAAAGCAAGTACTTCTGGATCATGATCATCATCTACAGATAAAATAGTAGCAACTATCTGTACGTCACGTCTGTATCCATCTGGGAATAGTGGTCTGATAGAGCGGTCGATTACTCTGGCTGCTAAAGTCGCTTCATCTCTGGGACGACCTTCTCTTCTCATAACACTTCCAGGAATCTGTCCGATAGCATAAACTCTTTCCTCATAGTTAACCATCAGCGGAAAATAGTTCATCCCCGGTCTTGGATCATCCATAGTTGCTGTAACTAAAACCTGTGAGTCCCCACAGCGGACTACTACTGATCCATTGGCCTGTTTGGCCAGCTTACCGGTCTGTAAATTAAATTCATCACCGGCATAATCAATTGTCCATTCTTTCATATTTTTTCCTCCTTATTCAAATAAAGAGCGGGGATTGCCCCGCTCTTTTAGTGTGCATTATTAACCGCGAATACCTAATTTAGAAATAAGTTCACGATAACGCAGAACATCATTATTTTTTAAATATCTAAGTAGTTTTCTTCTCTGCCCAACCATCTTTAATAATCCTCTTCTTGAGTGATGATCATTTTTATGGTCTTTTAAGTGGTCAGTTAATTCAGAAATTCTGGCAGTTAAAAGAGCAACCTGTACTTCTGTAGAACCAGTGTCACCTTCTTCTAACTGATATTCTTTAATTATTTCCTGCTTTTTCTCTTTACTTATCATGTAAAATTCACCTCCTGTGAAATCAATCCGCCACAGGCCAAGAAACCGTCGGAGAGTCGAAATCCTAGCCGGTGGTAATTTAAAACTTTCTTTATAATTTTAACATAAAAGCTCGCGTGTGTAAAGAATATCTTGCTCCATCTGTGCAATTAATTCTTTTGTATTTGAAAAGTTTTTTTCTCTTCTAATAAATTCAATAATATCCACACACAACCTCTCACCATAGAGATCTCCTTTAAAATCTAAGATATAGATTTCAAATGAAATGTTTTGATTATTAAATGTGGGATTAAAACCCAGATTAGCTGCACCTTTATATGTTTTATTTTTATGATGGACTCTGACTGCATAAACTCCCTCAGGCGGCAGAGCATAGTTAGTTTCCAGATCAAGGTTGGTTGTGGGAAAGCCCAGCTTTCTACCTCTTTTTTTACCATGTACAACCTTACCACAGATTTGATATGTTCTACCAAGTAATTTTTTAGCCTTTTTGAGTTTACCTTTTTTTAGCAGATTTCTGATTCTGGTGCTGGAAATTCGGTCATCACTGGCATGAAGTTGAGATATAATCTTTGCTTGATAGTCGTGAAGTTCCCCCATTTCCTTTAAAATTTCAACATTTCCCTCATTTTTGTAAGCAAAACGAAAATCACTACCAACAACTACAGTGTTAATCCTGAGCTTTTCAAGTAGTATCTTATTGACAAACTCTTCAGCCCTTAACTGAGCAAATTGCTGATTGAACTCCTGTTCAAAATAATAGTCAACTCCCATTTTCTCCAGCACAGAAATTTTCTGCTCTCTGGAAACAATTGCGGGAGGGGGAGTTTTACCCGAAATTACTTCTAAAGGATGAGGGTAAAAAGATAAAACTCCGGCCGGATAATCATTTTTGCGGGCTTCTTTTATAGCCTGATTAATAATTAACTGATGACCTTTATGCAGGCCATCAAAAGCTCCAATTGCAAGACAGATATTATTATCCTTAAACTTATTATATTCTTTACTTGTAATAACCTGCATATAATTTTCCTCCAGAACTATATAAAAACTTTAAGTGGTTGATAAATATGATAATCATCTTTGAGCTGATGCTGACTGATTGCCAAAAACTTTCCTGATTCGGAAAAAAGAAGAAAATGACTACCAACTTCAAGCTCAATCTCAGATTCCACAAAATTTTCTTTAATTAAATAATTTCCATTTTCAGCCCGATGATATTCTTCATCTTTAATTGTATAGTGGGGAAGCTTAAGTGGCTCATGTGGTTTAAGTAAAAGATCCTGACCCTGAGTTTCAATCTGCTCATAACTCAATGAATTTTCAAGTTTAAAAGGTCCGGACCTGGTTCTAAGTAAAAAAGTCATGCTGGCATTTGTATTTAATTTTTCTGCTATATCTCTCACCAGGGAACGAATATATGTCCCTCGTGAAACCTCTGCTTTAAAACGAATTAAGGGTAAATTAATTTCAAGCAGTTCCAGCTTAAATATTTCCACCTCTCTACCTTCTCTTTCAACTACAATCCCCTTTCGGGCCAGTTGATATAATCTTTTTCCCTGATAATGAAGAGCAGAATACATCGGTGGAATCTGCTGCTGCCTGCCGCTAAAACTCAAGACAGCTTTTTCTATTTCGGCCTCAGAAAGTCGATTCCAATTTAGATCTTCTTTAATTAGCTGGCCTTCTAAATCAAGGGTGTCAGTTCTTAAACCAAGCTTCATCTCACAGATATATTCCTTGCGGCTGTCATCTAAAAAAGGAATAGTCTTTGTTGCCTTACCAAAACAAACTCCCAGAACACCGGCAGCTGCAGGATCTAAAGTACCTGTATGACCTGCCTTTTTTTCATCAAGCAGCCAGCGCAGACTTTTAATTAAGGCAAAAGAAGAAATTCCGGGCGGCTTTAATATATTTGCTGTACCATCAAACATATTTTTTAGCTGCCTCCACCACAGAATCAATTGTTTCCTGCAGAGATTTTTCCACAGTTGCACCTGCTGCTCTGGGATGTCCTCCACCTTCAAATTCTGCAGCCAGTTTATTTACTTCTGCATAAAAATTGGACCGGAGGCTGACTTTAATTGTTTGTTTTTCCTCTTCAGTAAAGAGGATTCCAATTTCAACATCTTCAATATCTCTGGCCAGACTGACCAGTCCTTCTGTATAATCAGTTTCAGCTTCATGCATCATCTGGCGGCTGACATAAAGCCAGGCAATTTTTCCGCTTTCACTTCTTTCCAGAGTTGCCAGGGCCAGCCCCTTTAAAACCAGGGCTTTATAACTTAAACTGCCAAATATTTTTTTGTTAATCTTATAAATATTTACACCAGCTTCAATTAAATCTGCCAGTATTCTTAAAACTCTAGCACTGGTATTTTCATAGCGCAGGGCTCCGGTGTCAGTAACAATGGCCGTGGCCAGCGGTTCAGCTATATCCAGCGGAATTTCAGCTCCGAGAAGTTCAACCACAAAATTGTAAATTATTTCTCCAACTGCAGCCCGGTCAGGCTGAACAAGATTGATTTTTGCAAATTGGGTATTATCCTCGTGATGATCTATATTGATTATAAATTTAGCTGAATTTATAAGTTCTTGATCCAGGTCAACCCTGGCCAGTGAGCCGGAATCAAGAGTAATTAAAATAAACTCCTGCTCCTTAATCTCTGCTTTTAAATTATCGGCATCAGTATAAAAGAAATCTTCTTTAACTTCTAAAAAAGAAAAAGGAGCCAGAGTATCTCGATTCAGATAGGCTCTGGCTTTTTTACCCTTCTTCTTTAAAAGTCTGGTTAAAGCAGTTACTGATCCGATACTATCACCATCTGCACCTACATGGCCGACAATTAAAAAATTATCATTTTGATTAATAATGTCAATGATTTTTTTAATTTTCTTCTGCATCAGAGTTAGACTCCTTTATCTCTCCTGATTCTTTAAGATCTTTTATTATTTCAGATATATGGACTCCATTTTCGATTGAATCATCATAGCGGAAAATAATTTCCGGTGTATGGTGAATTTTAACTCTTTCACCTACAAGTTTACGGACAAAACCCTGTGCCTGCTGCAGGCCTTCTAATGTTTCTTCTTTTTCTTTTTCACTTCCGTAAACACTGATAAAGACTTTGGCATGTCTTAAATCACCACTAACCTCAACATCAGTAACTGAGACAAAACCAATTCTTGGATCTTTCATTTCTCTTAAAACAATCTGACTTATTTCTTCTTTTAATAATTCTCCAACTCTTACTGCACGTTTATTTGTCATTTTACCTCACCTCTATAAGGATCTTTTAATCTCCTTATAAGTATAGAATTCAATGATATCTCCAACTTTGATATCATTATAATTTTCGATTCCAATTCCACATTCATATCCTGATTTTACTTCTCTAACATCATTTTCAAATCTTTTCAGAGAAGAAATTGTTCCCTCATGGATAACGACTCCATCTCTAATTAAACGAGCATCATAGTTACGATTAACATGACCGTCAGTAATATAGGCACCTGCAATTATACCAACATCGGGCACTTTAAAGGTGTCTCTAACTTCTGCTCTACCGGTAACTTCTTCTTTCAATTCTGGATCAAGCAGACCGGCCATTGCATCCCTGATATCTTCTATAGCTTTATAGATAACTCTATAAGTTCTAATATCAACCTTTTCTTTTTCTGCAGCTTTAATAGTTTTATTGTCAGGACGAACATTAAATCCGATAATAATTGCATTAGAAGCACTGGCCAGGTTAACATCTGTTTCATTAACTCCACCTACACCGGTGTGAATAACATTAACAGTTACTTCTTCTGTGCCCAGTCTCAGCAGTGAAGCTTTTAAAGCTTCAATTGATCCCTGAACATCAGCCTTAATGATAATATTCAGTTCCTTAACTTCACCTTCCTGAATCTGATTATAAAGATCATCTAAAGATACTTTTGCATCAGATTTCAGCTCTGACTGTCTTTTCTCATCCTGCCTGTCAGAAGCTACATCACGTGCCTGTCTTTCATCTTCTAAGACCTGCACAAAATCACCGGCAGCCGGAACATCATTAAAACCAAGAACCTCTACTGCTGCCGAGGGACCTGCTTCATCTAAGGAATCACCATATTCATTAAACATTGCTCTTACTCTACCGGAAGTTAAACCGGCCAGAAGAGGGTCTCCAACTTTTAGTGTACCATTTTTAACCAGTACAGTTGCTACCGGTCCCCGACCTTTGTCCAGTTCTGCTTCAATTACAATACCTTCGGCCAGTCGATTTGGATTGGCTTTAAGCTCTTCCATTTCAGAAACTAAAATAATCATTTCCAAAAGCTCATCAATGTTCTGCTGCTGTAATGCAGAAACATTAACACAGATTGTATTTCCGCCCCAATCTTCAGGAACCAGACCATATTCGGTTAGCTCCTGCTTAACTCTATCGGGCTGAGCATTTGCTTTATCAATTTTATTAATTGCAACAATAATTGGAATTCCCGCTGCCTTGGCATGGTTAATTGCCTCTTCAGTCTGGGGCATAATTCCATCATCAGCAGCCACTACTAAAATTGCAATATCAGTTAACTGAGCTCCCCGTGCTCTCATAGCAGTAAAAGCCTCATGTCCTGGTGTATCAATAAAAGTAATCTTTTTATTATTTACTTCAGCCTGATAGGCACCAATATGCTGAGTAATTCCACCAGCTTCACTGCCGGCAACTCTGCTTTCTCTGATACTGTCTAAAAGAGTTGTTTTACCATGATCAACATGGCCCATAACTGTAACAATTGGGGGCCGGAACTCCAGATCTTCCTCTTTATCTTCAATTTCCGGTCCAACTCTTAAAGAGGATTTTTCTTCCTCTTCTGATTTAAATTTAATATTTACTCCAATTTCTTCAGCCAGTAATTCAAGTGTATCCTCATCAAGACTCTGATTTACACTGGCCATCACTCCCATATTCATTAATTCTACAATTAAATTATTAGGAGCCTGATCAATTGCTTCCGCAAATTCCTTTACTGTAATTGGAGTTTCTATTTCTACAGCATCCTCTTCTGCTTCAGTTTCTAGTTCTGTTTCCAAATTACTTTCTGCTGCGGCTTTATCATCTTCCTCTTCTTTGCTTTTGGCTTCAGCTTTAACAGCCTCTTTTTGAGCCGCATCATTTTCTGCTTCAGTATTATCTCCCAGATACATACCTTTTACAAGTTCTGCTGTTTCGTCAGTTATTGTACTCATATGACTTGATACCTCAATATCAAGATCATTTAATATTTCAATTACTTCTTTACTATCCATATCCAGCTCATGTGCCAGATTATATACTCTAATTTTTGCCATACTTGCACCTCCAAAATATTCTGCTGTTAGTTAATCATGTTTAATCTCCTCCGAAATTTGTTCATAAATTTCATCAGATATTTCTTTCCTGAGCGCTTTTTTAAGAGCACCCTTTTCTACCGCTTTATCTAAACAATCCATATTAGGACAGAGATAAGCACCTCGTCCAGGAGTTCTCCCTCCCGGATCAACTAAAATATCTCCTTTATTATTTACAATTCTCAAAAGTTCAATCTTATCTCTTCTGGCACCACAACCTACACATTTACGAATAGGACTTCTGCTCTGCAATCTCAATCCTCCTTAAGATTTTTAATTAATAGAAAACTTAATCCTGTTTTTCTACTTCTCCAGCATCATTTTCTAATTCTTCTACTTCATCAGCAATTTCATCAACTAAATTTTCATTGGCTTTTTTAACTGTTTCTGCTTCAGCATTAGTCTCAGCTTCAGCTGTTTCTTCAATATCTACTTCATTACTGTTTAATTCAGCTTCTTCGGCTTCAAATTCATCTAAACTGTCTGCAAGCTCAGAAGCACTTTCTTTAATCTCTTCAATATTTTCCGGCTCTGCTTCAATTTCAGATTCCTTTTTAATATCTACCTTCCAGCCAGTTAATTTAGCAGCCAGACGGGCATTTTGTCCCTCTTTACCGATTGCCAGTGAAAGCTGAAAATCTGGAACTACTACTTCTGCAATTTTTTCAGATTTATTAATATTTACACTAAGAACCTCAGCTGGATTCAAAGCATTTGCAACAAAAACCTCAGGATTTTCATCCCACTTAACAATATCGATCTTTTCATTATTTAGCTGTTCAACAACTGCCTGAACTCTCATTCCTTTAGGACCTACACAGGCTCCAACAGGATCCACCTGACTGTCTGAACTACTTACTGCCATTTTAGATCGCTGCCCGGCTTCCCTGGCAACTGCCTTAATTTCAACAAGTCCCTGAAAAATTTCTGGAACCTCGATTTCAAAAAGTCTTTTTAATAAACCGGGATGGGTTCTGGAAACCAGAATTCTTGGCCCTTTATTGGTGGTACTTACTTCCACCACATAAAGTTTAATTCTTGCTCCAATTTCATATTTCTCCCCAGCAATCTGTTCAGAAGGCGGCAGTAGAGCTTCGGTTTTACCCATATCAATTAAAATATTGTCATTATGAAAACGCTGAATTGTACCGGTGATCAATTCATCTTCCTTTTCCTTGTAACGATCAAATATTACATCTCTTTCTGCCTCTCTGATCCTCTGCATTACAACCTGTTTTGCTGTTTGGGCTGCAATTCGACCAAAGTTTGCAGGTGTAACCTCAATTTCAACAATGTCTCCAAGATCATATTTGCTGTCTATATTTTCAGCTTCAGTTAAAGAAATCTCGCTATTTTTATTTTCTACTTCTTCCACAACTTCTTTACGAGAATAGACTTTAACTTCACCAGCTTCTGCAGAAATTTCTATTCTGACATTATCTTTAGAACCAAAATCCTTTTTATATGCAGAAACTAAAGCTGTTTCAATGGCCTCTAACAATACATCTTTAGATATACCTTTATCCTTTTCTATATCATCCAGGGCCTGAATGAATTCTACATTCATATTTTTCCCCCCTCATTTTTAAATTTCAAAAGTCAAATTAGCTCTTGCTACAAGATTATAATCAATTGTTATTTCCTGATCATCACCTAAAATTAAAGTGATTTTTTCTGCTTCAAAACTCTTTAAATTACCAATGAATTCTTTTTGGCCGTTAATCTTTTTAAAAGTTTTAACTGCGATTAATTCTCCCTTAAAGCGTTCAAAATCCTCTTCCGTTTTAAGTGGTCTTTCCAGCCCGGGAGAAGATACCTCTAATATATAGCTTTTATCGATTGGATCTTCTTCATCCAGAATGACACTCAAAGCTCTGCTGACTTTTTCGCATTCTTCTATTGTTAGATCACCATCTTTATTTTCCAGAAAAACACGTAAAATCCAATCACTACCTTCTTTTAAAAATTCAACATCAACCAGGTTTAGATTTTCACTATGGGCAATAGGAAGTACAAAATCGGTCACTGTATCAGCAACTTTCCCCAAATAAAACACCCCACTTTCGTAAATATTTAATTTTATAAATAAAATTGTCTTAAACTATAATAAAAGAGTGGGAAGACATCCCCACTCCTAAAATCAACATTAGTATTTATCAGAACTCTTTCCTTTATAATTCTATCACAGCTTATTTAGACTTGCAAGTTTTTTAACGGTTTAAAGGTACCGGGTACTTGGAAAATATTGGACTGTAAATAAAGTTAAACAGGATATTGAATTCTCAATATTTTCCAAGTACCCGGTACCAACATCTCACAGCTAAAACAGAGAAAGCTGATTCCGTTCCGGCATCCCCTCTAAGGAGCCGTGTTCTCTTAAAACTTCAATAACTGTAGAAGTCAGTGAGGTTCTATTTGATAACTCTTCAATTGAGGTGAAATCTGATTTCTGTCTTTCAATAACCACACTTTCAGCAGCACTTCCTCCCAGTCCCTGCAGACTAATTAGAGGAGCTAAAAGTTTATTCTCACCCTTTTTAAGAAAGCGGTCTGCCTGAGATTCATAAATATCAACAGGAAGAAATTCGATTCCCCTCATCATCGCTTCCAGTACAATTCTTAAGACAGTAAGGGTCCCACTTTCCTTTGCTGTCATATCATTACCCAAAGCTTCAAGTTCTTCTATTTTATTAATTACTTTTTCTCTACCATTACAGGCCAGCTGAGCATCGAAATCGCCGGCTTTAATGGAAAAATAGGCAGTATAGAAAGCTGCTGGATGGTGAACTTTAAAGTAAGCAATTCGGTAAGCCATTGTTACATAGGCTGCCGCATGAGCCTTGGGAAACATATATTTGATCTTTTTACAGGAATCAATATACCAGTCAGGAACATTATTTTCGCGCATTGCCTGTTCCTCTTTTTCAGTCAACCCCTTACCCTTACGAACATGCTCCATAATCCAGAAAGCCCGGGATGGTTCAACTCCCCGCTGCAGCAGATAGTTCATAATATCGTCTCGAACCGAAATAACTTCTGCCAGTTCTGCTTTACCGTCTCTAATTAAATTCTGGGCATTGTTCAGCCAGACATCTGTACCATGTGACAGACCACTTATCCGAACCAGTTCTGCAAAAGTAGTAGGTCTGGTATCTCTTAACATCTGCTGGACGAAGGAAGTCCCAAATTCCGGTATTCCCAGAGTTCCAATATCAGTTCCCAAAAGTTCAGGATCAACTCCCAGAATTTCAGTATCGGAAAAAATACTCATTGTATCTGGATCATCAAGCGGAATATCCTGAGGCTCAATCCCCGTCATATCCTGCAGCAGTCTGAGTGAAGTTGGATCATCATGCCCGAGTAAATCAAGTTTTAAAATCCGCCCACTGATTGAATGATAATCAAAATGAGTGGTTCTAATATCTGTATCCTGATCATTGGCCGGGTGCTGAATCGGGCTGAAGTCAAAAATACTATTTGATTTGGGCACAATCATTAAGCCCCCCGGGTGCTGTCCTGTTGTTCTGCGGACACCGGTACAGCCGGAGACCAGTCGATCAATTTCTGCCCTTTTAACTTCCATCCCTTTATCATCAAGGTAGTTTTTGACAAAACCAAAGGCAGTTCGATCAGCAATAGTAGAAATCGTACCCGCCTTATACACATAATCCCTGCCAAAAAATTCTTCAGTATATTTATGAATTTTGCTCTGATATTCACCGGAAAAGTTAAGATCAATATCAGGTACTTTATCTCCCTTAAAACCCATAAAGACTTCAAATGGTATGTCAAAGCCGTCCTTAATATAATTTGTACCACAGTGAGGACAGACTTTATCCGGTAGATCAACCCCTGTACCAATTGAGCCATCAGTAATAAATTCATGTTTTGAACACTGAGGACAGCGGTAATGTGGAGGCAGAGGATTAACCTCTGTAATTTCGGTCATTGTTGCCACAAATGAAGAACCAACTGAACCTCGGGAACCTACAAGATAGCCATCTTCCAGTGATTTTTTAACAAGTTTATGAGCAATCAGGTAAATTACAGCAAAACCATTTTCAATAATCGAAGAAAGTTCTTTCTCCAGCCTGTCTATAACTAGCCGGGGCAGATCTTCTCCATAAAATTCATGTGCCCGCTCATAGGACATTTCTCTAATTTCAGCTTCAGCTCCTTCAATCTCAGGAGTAAAAAGCCCATCTGGTATTGGTTTGATTTCATCTATCTGATCTGCAATTTGATTTGGATTATCTACTACAATCTCTCGCGCAATTTCCTCGCCAAAATAAGCGAACTCATCCAGCATCTCTTCAGTTGTCCTGTAATAAATTGGAGGCTGCTGATCAGCATCATTAAAGCCCTGACCTGTCTGCAGAATTTCTCTGAATATACTATCTTTGGGATCCAAAAAATGAGCATCTGTAGTTGCTACAACAGGCTTATCCAGTTCCCTACCCAGCTGATAAATCTTTTTGTTAATTGCTTTTAAATCTTCTCTTGAATTAACTTTATCCGGAATTAAGAACTGATTATTACCCAGAGGCTGTAATTCAAGATAATCATAGAGTTTGGCAATTTTTTTAATTTCATTCCGAGCTTTGTTGTTAACAAAAGCTTTATAGATCTGGCCTGCCTCACAGGCTGAACCGATGATTAGCCCTTCCCGATGCTGGAGCAGTACACTCTTTAAAATTCTCGGTTTTTTATAAAAATTATTTAAATGTGAGATAGAAATTAATCTGTAGAGATTTTTAAGCCCTTTTTTATTTTTCGCCAGAATAACGGCATGAAAAGGCCGTAAATCTTTCCAGTCAATTTTAGATATATAATTATTTATCTGCTTTAAATTCTGTGTTCCATCAGCTTTGATAGTTTCCAGCAGATTGGAAAGAACTTCTGCTGTAGCAGAAGCATCATCTAAAGCCCGATGATGATTTTCTAAATCAACTCCAAAATATTTAGCCAGTGTATTTAATTTATGATTTTTACTGTCTTTAACTACAGCTCTGGCCAGTCCAAGAGTATCAAGAACTGTATAATCATCTTTTTTGATAGCTAAATTAGCCAGTGCTGTTCTGATAAAACCATAGTCAAAATCAGCATTATGAGCCACCAAAACTCCATCACCGGCAAAATCAATAAACTGGTTGATTACTGTTTCCAGTCCCGGTGCATCCTTAACCATTCGATCATTAATACCTGTTATCTCAGTAATCTTAGCCGGAATTTTAACTCCCGGGTTAATAAAAGATTTAAATTCATCGATCTTTTCTCCAGCTTTAATCTTTACTGCTCCAATTTCGATTATCTCGTGCTGAGAAGGATTTAAACCGGTGGTCTCTAAATCAAAAACAATAAATTCTGTTTGATCTAAATTAGAAGAATAGGGATTATTTATAATTGGCTCTCCATCATCAACCAGATATGCTTCCACACCATAAATAATTTTTACCCCGTGCTTTTCTCCGGCTGAATAGGCATCGGGAAAAGCCTGTACAACTCCATGATCAGTGACTGCAAGTGCCTGATGACCCCATTCTCCTGCTCTTTTAACAACATCTTTGACATTTATTACCGAATCCCGAGCACTCATCTGAGTATGCAGATGCAGTTCCACCCTTTTTTTCTCAGCCTGGTCCTCTCTTTTCTCTTTTTCTAAAGGCATTAAATCATTAAAAATAATACCCCATTCCTTACTGTAAGGATCAAAGCTGACCTTACCTCTAATTTTGAGGTGCTGTCCTGTATTCAAACTTTCCAGAAAGTCATCTTTTTCATCACAAAAAGTTTTAGCAGATATAGAACTGTCATAATCTGTAATTTTTAAAATATATAAATAACTTCCCTTCCGGGTCTGACGAACATCAATATCAAATAAATCTGCTTCTACAATTACCGATGGAATTTCAGTATCCAGTTCCGTCAGATCATGAGTTTTTTTGCCCCGGATAACCCGACCATAACGTTTTTTATTTTTCTTTCTTTTTGAAGAACGAGAACTGCCTGAACCACCCTGAGAATAATTTTGAGAGGGAGGAGCAGTTCTTTCTGAGCGCTGTTTAAATTTATTGGGGTCAGTCTTTTCTTCAATTTCAGGTAAAAAATCCCCATTATGGACACTTACCTTTTTTATCTTAGATAAATATTGACCAATTTTATTTTCCAGAAAATTAATTACTTTGGGCTGTGCCAGCTTTTTTTGTGCCATTTTAGTTTCTACTTTAATTTTAAGTTCCTGACCTTCTAAAAATAACTGAGCTCGTTTAAGCCAGTTATTGCTAAAAGAAAAATACTGCTCAAAATCACTGCTTATCTGAGGCCAGATTAAAATTAATTCTTCTTTTAAACTCAGGTCAGAAATTATTTTTAACTGAAAATCCCTACTGTCAAATGCAATTTTTTTCTTCAGTTCTGCCTCTATAATTTCTGGATTAATACTGTCTGCACTATCTACAATACAATAGATAAGCCTGGCATCCTGATTACAAATTAAATATTTATATAGATTTGAATTTTCTTTTAAGATAACTGCCTTTGTCATTAAATGCTCCTTCCAGATGAAAAATCAAAACTTAGGAGATCTCCGAATATAAATCTTTGATTCCTGCTTCCAGATTATCAATTTCAATTTCCAGCTTTTTATTATTTTCTCTCACCATAGCTTCGACAACACCATTTTCCAGTGAACGGGAACCAATTGTGAGGCGGAGTGGAATTCCAATCAATTCAGAATCATTAAACTTAACTCCTGCTCTTTCATTCCGATCATCAATTAAGACTTCCCAGCCCTGAGCCTTTAAATTCTGATAAATTTCTTCAGATTTATCCTCAACTACCTGATCATTTCCCAGGGGAAGGATAATGATCTGATAGGGTGCAATAGCTTTCGGCCACTTAATTCCATACTGATCATTATTCTGCTCAATTGCAGCAGCAGCCAGCCGGGTAATTCCGATTCCATAACTCCCCATTACTATTGGCTGAGCTTTTCCATTTTCATCAAGGTAATTGGCATCCATGGTTTCACTGTATTTTGTTCCTAATTTGAAAATATGGCCGACTTCAATCCCATCTTTGATATTCAACTTACCCTGATCACATTTTGGACATCTTTCTCCACCCCTAACTGAACGGAGATCGGTAAAGGCCTCAACTTTAAAATCTCTGTCGACTTTAACATTTTTAAGGTGATAATCTTTTTCATTTGCTCCAACAATAGCTCCTGAGATATTCTGCAGCCGCTGATCGGCAACAATTCTAATATCAGCAGCTTCTACCGGCCCAATAAAACCGGCAACACTGTCAAAAAGGCCTGCAAATTCTTCCTCTTCTGCAGCCCGCAGTTCATTTGCCTGCAGATAATTAGTTAATTTAATTTCATTCAGCTCATCTTCTCCAGAAACCAGTGCTAAAACTGGCTCACCATCAGCTACCATAGCAACTGCTTTAATCATTTTTGCAGCAGGTACATTAAGATATTCCTCAAGTTCACTAATTGTTTTGATCTCCGGGGTATGTATTTTTTCTATCTCTGCCTCAACCTCAAAATCAATTTCTGTTTTTTTAGAAGTGGCTCTTTCTACATTTGCAGCATAGTCACAGTCACTGCAGAAAGCAATCTCATCTTCCCCGGAATCAGCCAGCACCATAAATTCGTGTGAGTCTTTTCCT
The DNA here is from genome assembly GCA_046540295.1 of Halanaerobium sp. GTDB lineage: Bacteria > Bacillota > Halanaerobiia > Halanaerobiales > Halanaerobiaceae > Halanaerobium. Next base: position 5,375 of record JBKHFK010000001.1, on the reverse strand, counting down.
CCCATGGCCCCGGTATCTGCCTCTACTGCCACAGCTTCCAGACCACATTCAGCAAAAATTTTCTCATAGGCATCATACATTGCCTGATAACTTTTATCCAGACCCTGATAGTCAATATCCAGACTGTAGGCATCTTTCATGATAAATTCTCTGCCGCGCATCACACCAAAACGGGGTCTGATTTCGTCTCTAACTTTAGTCTGAATCTGATATAAGTTTAAGGGCAGATCTTTATAAGAACGAACCTCATCTCTTACCAGATCAGTTACAACTTCTTCGTGAGTTGGACCAAGACAGTATTCTCGCGCCTTACGATCATTAAATTTAATCATTAAGGGACCAAATTTATCCCATCTTTTTGAATCTTTCCAGATTTTAGAAGTCTGCATAATCGGCAGCAGAACCTCCTGAGCATCACTATTATCCATATGTTTCCGTGTTATTTTTTCAATTTTTTTAATTACTCGATAACCCAGGGGAAGATAAGAATAAATTCCGGAAGAATGTTTTCTCATCATTCCTGCTCTTAACATCAATTTATGACTCACAACCTCAGCCTCAGCCGGGTCTTCTTTTAAAGTTGGCAAATATAATTTTGACATGCGCATTCTCAATCACTCCTATTAATAATCCTGATTCAGTATTTATTTTTTTTAGCACTATCTTTGAGTTAAATCCAATTTTAAATTAAAGTTTTTTTATCTCTTTTATTAGTTCTTCCAAAAGCTGGTCTTCTTTTACTTTTTTTATAATCTGTCCCTCTTTAAAAATCAACCCTTCTTTGATCCCACCGGCAACTCCAATATCCGCTTCTTTTGCCTCTCCGGGCCCATTAACAGCACAGCCCATAACTGCAACAGTGATATCTTTATCAATTTTCAGCAGCTCTTTTTCTACTTTTTCTGCCAGGGCAATTAAATCAATATCAGTTCGGCCGCAGGTTGGACAGGAAATTATTTCTACACCTTTTTTTCTGAGTTCTAAAGATTTTAAAATCTGCCAGCCAACCCTTACTTCCTCTACTGGATCACCTGTTAATGAAACCCTTAAAGTATCACCAAAACCCTGAGTTAAAAGTGAGGCAATACCGGCGGCAGATTTAATAGTACCCCTCCAGGGAGTTCCAGATTCAGTTATTCCAATGTGAAAAGGATAATCAACTTTTTCTGCCATCAATCTATAGGCATTAATTGTTGTGGGAATATGACTTGACTTCAGAGAAATCACAATATCTGTAAAATTATTTTCTTCCAGAACTTTAACATTTCTGAGAGCGCTCTCCACCATTGCTTCAGCAGTGGGACCACCATATTTTTCTAAAAGTTCTTTTGCAATAGAACCCGAATTACTGCCAACTCTAATTGGTATCTTTTTTTTTCTACAGGCTACAGCAATCTGCTTTACCTTCCGGTCACTGCCGATATTTCCGGGGTTAATCCTTAAAGCATCAACCCCATTTTCAACTGCCATTAAAGCCAGCTGGTAGTCAAAATGAATATCAGCGACCAGCGGAATATTAATCCTGGCTTTAATCTCGGGAATTGCCCGGGCAGCCTTTTTATCAGGTACTGCAACCCGAATTATTTCACAGCCAACAGCTTCCAGCTCTTTAATCTGTTTTACTGTTGCTTTTATATTTTCTGTTTTGGTATTACACATTGACTGTACCGAAATTGGGGCACTGCCCCCTACAGGCTGTTCAGAAAAATTAACAATTTTTGTTTTTCTTCTCTTATACATAATTCACCTCTATAAAATTATCATTGTTAAGATTAAAAGAAAGTCCGCATCAAATCATTGTAAATAATAAAGAGCATTAAAATCATTAAAAATGCAAATCCAATCATATGGACATAACTTTCTTTACGGGGATCCACAGCCTTACCTCTGATCATTTCAATCACAATAAATAATATTCTTCCTCCATCTAAGGCCGGAAAAGGAAGTAAATTAATAATTCCTAAATTAATGCTAATAATAGCTGTCCAGTTTAAAACATTTAGAATTCCAACTCTTGCAGCCTGACCGATAATTGAGGCAATCATAATTGGACCACCAATATCCTCGGCCGAACTTTCTCTAAACATCTGCGCAAAGCCAGAAATTGTCATTATAAAAACCTGATATGTCTGCTGTACACCGAGAGAAATAGCTCTGCTAAAAGCAACATTTTCCCTAACCAGCTTTGGATAAATACCGATCATTCCCCGTTCCCCATCATCACTCTGAACCGGGATAAGATTAATGGTCTCCACTTCATCCCCCCGCTGATAGCGAACTGCTATTTCCTGATCAGCATTTTCTCTAATCAGGTCTGACATTTCTTCCCAGCCGTCAATTTCCCGGTCATTAATTGCAAGTATCCGGTCATTTGCTCTTAAACCAGCTTCAGCAGCCGGCTGTTCAGGTATAACCTCACCCAGAATTGCTTCTTCACTGGTAGAAGTCGGCACCCCAAAAATAGCAAAGGCCAGAATAAAAATTAAAATTGCAAGCAAAAAGTTCATAATCGGTCCCATTAAAATTACAGCCAGCCTCTTAAAAGTTGACTTTTGGGTAAAAAGACGTCCATTTTCTTTTGCCTGATCATAAATTTCTCTTTCCTCCTCAGGCATTGACTCATCTGCAGGAAATTCACCGACCATATTACAAAATCCACCAAGTGGAATTGCTCTGATTGAATAGACTGTCTCTCCAACTTTTTTGGAAATTAATTTAGGACCAAATCCGAGAGCAAATTCAGATACCATTATATCTGATTTTTTAGCTGTTATATAGTGCCCAAATTCGTGAATAAACACTAATACACCAAGGACAATAATAAATGTTACAATAGTTAAAACCATTCTTTAATAACCTCCAGAGCCATTCGTCGGGCCTGCTGATCAGAATTTAATATAGCTTCTAAATCAGGATCAGAAATATTTTGATGCTGATCTAAAACTGAAGCAACAACCCGGCTCATAGCCAGAAATGGGATTTCTCCCTTTAAAAAACTATATACTGCTATCTCATTAGCAGCATTTAAAACTGCGGGAAAAGTGCCTCCGGCTTTTCCGGCTGTATATGCATACTTTAAATTGGGAAATTTATCGGTATCTGCCTGAAAAAACTCCAGAGCAGCAATTTGTTCAAGTTCCAGATTATCACCGGCAGTTTTAAGCCTCTCTGGATAAGTTAAACAGTATTGAATCGGTATTTTCATGTCTGCCGGACCCATCTCAGCCAGAACTGTACCATCAACCAGTCTGATCATAGAATGAACAATACTCTGTGGATGAACCAGCACTTTAATATCATCATAGGCAGAGTCAAATAACCAGTGAGCTTCTATAACCTCTAAACCCTTATTCATTAAAGAAGCAGAATCAATAGTAATTTTACTTCCCATCTCCCAGTTTGGATGGTTGAGAGCATCTTCTACTGAAACCCGGCTTAACTCTTCTCTGGAATATGAAAAAAATGGACCACCTGAAGCAGTTAAAATTATCTCATCCAGTTCACTTTGATGACCCTTTAAAAGCTGAAAGATTGCATTATGCTCACTGTCAACAGGAAGTAACTTAACATTGTTTTCTCTGACCAGTCTGGTTAATACCGGTCCTCCACTGACTAAACTTTCCTTATTTGCCAGAGCAATATCATTGCCTGCTTCTGCAGCAGCGGCAGAAGGTTCAAGTCCTGCAAAACCAACAACCGCATTTAAGACAAGCTCAACACTCTCTGCTGCAGCTGTTTTTAAATTATTTTTTCCACTCAAGACCTCAGTTTTTGAGGCTGTTAAGCTCTTCTTTAAGCCGGCAGCAGCTTCCTCATCTACTACTACCACAAACTCCGGTTCATATTTTTTTATCTGTTTAAATAAAAGCTCAGTATTTTGATAGGCAGTTAAAGCTTTAACCTGCCAGTTTTTTAATTCATCTATTACTTCTAATGTCTGGGTTCCAATTGAGCCGGTTGACCCAAGAATTGTTATTTCTTTCATAATTTCACCTCAAAAACTAAATTTGATCATTCTTTATATCTATTAAATCTGAATCGACAATAGCTTTTATAATAACTAAAAATGTTGGACCAACAACAAAACCAATAGTTCCTAAAATTCTATACCCTGAAAAAAGAGCAATCATAGTTGCCAGAGGATGCAGACCAAGATTTTTACCCATTATCTTTCCTTCAGAAGCAGAGCGAACCCCGGCTAAGAAAAGGTGTAAGAGAAAGAGAGAAATAGCCTGCGAAAAATTACCGAAAATAATCGACATAATTATCCAGGGGTAAAATAATAAAGCAGGCCCAATAATCGGAATTAAATCAAGTACTGCCGCTGCAATACCAACAATCAGCGCATACTGGTTTCCCAATAGTTTAACCCCTGTACCTGCAATTATACCACTAATTGTTATTAAAATCAGCATTGCTCTAATATAGCCAACTGCAGAGCGGTTTAATTGAGTAAAAACATTTGCAATTTTAGGCTGAATTTCTTCAGGAAAAATGTTAATTAAAAATTCTTTAATCCTGTCTCGATCTCGACTGATAAAAAAAGTAGCAATAAAAGCTATAAAAAGTATCATAAATAAACTTGGCAGTTTGGTTAAAAATTCTAAAATTGAATTAATTACAGAAATCAAGGTATCTCTAATCCCATTATATAAAATCTGTAAGTTACTGTTAACTGCTTCTTTAACAGCCTCGGAAATTTCCCAGTTTTCCATAAAATTTTCCAGCTGCTGATTCTGCTCTGACAACCACCGAATCTGAGAGTCGATTGAACGATAGTCAGGCAGATTTCTGAGCAGTCTGTTTAATTCCAGATATCCCTGAGCTCCACCAATAATAATCATAGTTACCAGAATTACAACTACTAAAATAAGGACTGTAATTACCAGAAAGCCCCTGTGAATTGGAATTTTTTCGGCTAAAAAATCTACTACTGGATTAATTAAACTCGCAATAACAGCTGCAATAATAAATGGGGTAAAATATATAAAAACATGTTCTAAAACAATCAAACTCAATAATAAAAATAAGAACATTAAAAGATATTTAACATACCATTTGCTGATCATTTAAATCACCCCAGTAATAAAATTATAAAATAATATGTGAATGGTGCTGTAAAAATAAAACTATCAAAACGGTCAAGTATTCCACCATGACCTGGAATGATTGTACCGGTATCTTTTACCCCAAAACTTCTTTTAATACAGGATTCAAATAAATCTCCCATAATTGCTACAGCAGGAAAAGTAAAAGCAAAAATTAAATAATAAATATTAAATACTTCAAAAAATAAAGCGATTAATATAATAAAAAAAGCTGTAGTTAAAATCCCACCGACTGCTCCGGCCACTGTTTTATTGGGACTAATAACC